>NZ_JBMFST010000047.1:0-12284 GCF_049967395.1 Hydrogenobaculum sp.
AGCAATAGAAGGCGATTTCCATATAAAAGGTATAACTTACGGCTCAAACACGTATTATGACGTAGTAGCAGAAGCAAAACTCTATCCGGTGTTTATAAAAAATGGGCTAGGCAATCATTTGTTTATAGGAGCAGGTTATAGATATGAAGAGCTAAAGATAGATGCAAGCTCTATAAAAACAGATTTTAAAGTAGATGGTCCATTTGGAGAAGTAGGAGTAGTATTTTAAATATTTTCCATGTTTTGGGGCTTTTAAAACAAGCCCCGCATTTAAATATCTTTTAAAATTTAATATAGCTTCGTATAGCAAACTTATAAGCTAATAAACCATAAAAAATAGCATTGTAAACACTTAATTGTAGTATACTTGTACCTCCGTTAAAATTTCGTTTATAGAAATAAAGAATATAATTCTAGTAAGGTTGTAAAATAGTTTTTATGGTAGGCGTCAATCCTTAGTATACTTATCACGATGTATTGAACTCATACATTGATTTATGCTAAAATGGTAGATATGTATAAGAGAAAAGCACTTGAGAGTGTTTTTAACGATGAGGAAAGTCATGACACAAATATGGCACAGTGAAAGTAAAAAGCCTTGCGGGACAAAGATAAAAAGCATGTTACGAGATACTCAAAACTCCGCCCGCAAGGGCATGTGGGTTCAAGTCCCACCTTCGGCATTTTTATTTTATTTTTTAAGAGGTGGTTAAATGGAGTATGCTTATTTTGAAGGAAAAATAATACCAGTAGAACAAGCCAACATAAACATCAAAACCAACTCTATACACTACGGTACGCTTGTTTTTGAAGGTATAAGAACATATTACAACGAAGAACACAAACAGCTTTACATACTATTTTCAAATGAGCATTACGCTAGGCTTTTAAAAAACGCAAAAGCAATGTTTATGAACTTAAACAAAACCCCGGAAGAACTAACGGAAATTACAAAAGAAATTTTGAGAAAAAGCGAAATAAGAGAAGATACTTATATAAGACCTTTTGTATATTTTAAGGATTTGGCGCTAACACCAAAGCTTAAAGATTTTACACCAGAGATAGCCATATATACGTACAAGTTTGGTAGATATTTAGACACTTCAAAAGGCATCCATGCAAAAGTATCTTCTTGGAAGAGAAATCCAGACAACTCTATACCTTCTCGCTGGAAAGTGGCTGGAGCTTATGTAAACAGCGCTTTAGCCAAAACAGAAGCCTTGATGTCTGGATATGACGAGGCCATACTTTTAAACGAACAAGGCAATGTGGCCGAAGGTTCTGGTGAAAATATCTTTATAATAAGAGGTAAAAAGCTTATTACACCATCTTTTAGCGAAGGCATATTAGAAGGTATCACCAGAAGAGCCATTATAAGGCTTGCAAAAAATGAGCTATTCTTAGAAGTAGAAGAAAGGTCTATAGCAAGAAGCGAGCTTTATATGGCTGACGAAGTGTTTCTAACGGGTACAGCAGCGGAGATAACCCCGGTAACAGCAATAGACAACAGACCAATAGGAGACGGAGGCATAGGCCCCACAACTCAAAAGCTTCAAAAACTATACTTTGATGCGGTAAGAGGCAACATAGAAAGGTATAGACACTGGCTTACCCCAGTATATGACACATAAATTTATAGATGAGGTTTGCAAAGAGATATCAAAATATCCAAGGCCTATAAATTCTTCAGGGGCGAACCATACAAAAAATCTTATAAAAGAGTTTGCCATAAAAAATAACCTATCGCTTAAAATAGAAGAGCTTAAATCTAAAACTATACCTACATATTTTTTTCTAAAAGCTAAAAAACTTGTAAAACTAAACATATTAAACAAATTCAAAGAGCATGTAGAAGGCAAAATTTTTATCGTTGAGATAGAGAAGTTAAGATATATAAACACCCTCGAAGGTTATATTCCAATCCTGCTAATCAAAGATATAGTAGATATAGAGCTTTATAAAGACAAAATAAACGACATAAAACCAAAAGCCGTTATATTTAGTCTAATCACCATCGATACAAGTTTTTATCAAAGGGTTTTCAACTTCAACATGCCAGTTTTTTCTATGAGCTCCAAAGACTTAGAATACATAGAAGAGCTGACGTACATAACCTTAGAACCCGTTAAAGAAGAACAAACAGAGATAGAAAATATATCTTTTGATATAGGAAGAGGGCCTACAGTATGCATCGTTACTTCTATAAGCTCAAAAGATGACAGCTACGGAGCTATATACAGCGCTTCTTCGGTAGCTTTGTCGCTTGGCATTGCACAATCTTTTTGTAAAAATTACAACAGCGATTTTAGATTTAGGTTCTTGTTTACAGAGGAAGATAACTGCGACTTTGAGGGTGTAAAAAAGCATATTGACAAAAATCTAAAACACGTTTACTATGCAATATCTATTTTTAATATGGGATGGACAAACAAAAGCTGCTTTTATGAAGATGCTTATGGTGAAAACTCTCTTTATATGAGCGAAAAATTTTACAAATACGCAAAGAGTATAAATCAAAACATATTTTTCCTAAAAACAAAAACAATGTCTTTCTTGCATGCTCCTTTTAAAGATAAAGACATAAAAACGCTTATGATTGGTTCTTACCCTTGTATTTTATCAAACACAACATACGACAACATAGAGAGCGTGAAGTTTGAAGAGTTATACTCGTGGTTTGAAGTATTGTCAGGATTTTTAAGGAGGTTTCATGCGCTTTAAATATAAATATATGTTAGCTGTCATTTTTACAGTGTCTTTGGCTTTTGGCGGAATAGTAGATAAATTTTTAAATAAGATAAAACATATGGAGCTTATAAAAATAAGCTTCCAACAAAAGTTTTACCCAATAGGTTACGCTAAACCTATCACATCTTACGGTGAGGCATATATTCAAAACAAATCACCTTTTAAAATAAAGCTTGTATACGAAAAGCCTAACAAGTTTGTTATACTATACAACGGCAAAAACACCATACTCTACAACAAAAGTTCAAACTACACTTACGACGTAAAAGGTAAAAACGAAGAGATAAAAGGCATAAGCATACTAAACAAAGATATAACCACCGTATTCAGGCCTATACTCACCTCTTATCAGAATGGCTATTACGATATACTCTTTATACCAAAATCAAAAATTGTAAAAGATGTATCCTACGTCATCCTAAGGTTAACAAGAAATTTAACTCCGGAATCTTTCTATGTTTATATGCCGCAAAAAGGTGTTTTATACATAAAGGTATTGAGCTTTTCCAGCGAGAAAAACAACGAAGATTTATTTAATATAAAATAAATCAATGCTCTTCATCATATCCAAGCTCATCTTCCGGTATTTCTTCTAAAGGCTCTTCTTCTAATATATCTGGTGAGTGTATTATACTCACAGAGCCGGAATCTTCTCTTATGAGCTCTTCCAAATATTCTATATATTCGCTTGAAGACATAAGGTCTTCTATTTCAAGCGGGTCAGACATTCTAATTTCTACAAGCCAGCCCTCTTCGTATGGATCTTCATTTATTGTGCTTGGGTTGTCTTCCAAGTAAGAGTTTGTATTTTCTACAGTACCAGTAATAGGCGACAGCACCTCAAACATCCCTTTCAAGCCTTCTATTCTACAAATTACATCTTGTGGTTCAAAGTAATCTCCTACACTTGGAAGCTTAACTTCTTCTACGGTATCCACCTGAAATTGAGCGTAATCTGTTATACCTATTTTAGCTATGCTCCCTTTTAACAAAACCCATACATGGTCTTTTGAATAGTAATACTTTTGAGTTTTTACTATATACCTTCCTACCACTACTTCATCTTTTCCCAAATCTTCCATATATAAACCTCCAAACGTCTATATACAAACTAAAATGCCATGCCTATCAACAGCAATGTATATTATAACCTATTTGCAAGCTCATCTACAACGTTTTCCATCTTCATGCCTCTAGAACCCTTTACTAGAATCATCGTATGGGTATCGGTTTTTTGTTTTAGGCTTTTAATAAGATAAGAAGAAAGCTCCTCTTGGTTTTCAAAATAAAAAACCTCTTTGTTGGAAAATCTTAAAACATCGTAAGCGTATTTCATATCGCTTCCATAAAGATACACGCTGTTGATATGAGAAGATTTTAGCATAGCCCCCACCTTCTCGTGAAGAACCTTTGAATACTCTCCCATTTCAAGCATATCCCCCAAAACTATTATCTTATTAAAATCTTTAAAACTATCAACGGTAAGGATGGCATTTTTTACAGAAACAGGGTTTGCGTTGTAAGTGTCGTCTATTATTCTGAAAAGTCCTTTTTTTATAAGCTGCATCCTCCCTTGCACACCCCTAAAACTCTCAAACCTATCTTTTAGCTCTTTCCAATCTATGCCAAGAGAAGAAAGAACACCAACTGCCGCTGCTGCACTCTCCGCTACACCTATGCTCAAGACCGGTATAGTAAACTGAGTTCCCATTATTTCAAAATGCGTACCTTCTTCGTCTATGTAGACATTTTTTATCCTTATATCGGCATCATCTCTAAATCTACAAAAACTAAGCCCGTATTCTTTTTTATAAAAGCTGTGAAACGCTTTAGGGTAAATACCAGACAAAAGATTTGGAGAGTCAAACACCTCAAAGTTTCCCCTTACCACGTTTTCAATAGAACCAAAACTCTCAAGATGCTCTTCTCCTATAGAAGATATAACCCCTATATGTTGTTTGGCTATGTTGGTTAGCTTTTTTACATCTTCTAAAGCCGTGGCCCCCATCTCCAGCACCAGGTAGTCTATATCGCTTTCTGCTGTTATAACTACTTTTGGAAGCCCTATCTGAGAGTTAAAATTTTTGTAAGTTTTATGGACTTTTCCGGGCAAGACATGTGCTATAAGCTCTTTCGTAGTTGTCTTACCAGCAGAACCAGCCACCGCCACCACATTCGCTCTAATGCTTTTTCTTTTCAAAGAGGCTATATCCTGCAAAGCCTTTATCGTATCTTTGGCTTTTAAACAAGATTTGCCTTTTGCCAATACATCTTTACAATCAAAGTCTTCTCTTACCAAGAACCCGGCTATATCTTCGTCAAGAAGGTTTTTTATATAAAGGTGACCATCGGTTTTCTCTCCTTTTATAGCTACAAACATGGCATCTTTTATTGGCTCTCTTGAATCAAAAAACACGTCTTTTATCAAGAAAGGCTTTCCCTCGTGTATCAAACCTAAGCTCTTAGAAACTTCTAAAGAATTCACCCAAATACCCTCTTTACGGTTTCCACACCTTTTATAGATTTTATCTCATCAAAAGATTTGTTTAAGTCTTTTATGGTTTTTACCTGAATTTTAAAATCCATGTTTGCTATGTTTAGATTGTTGGTTTTTGTAGAAGCTTCTACTATATTTATATTTGATTTTGCAAAAGCTGAAGAAACCTCTGAGAGTATGCCGGGTCTATCTGAAGCCAGCACTCTTACCCTAGTGGTATATAGTTTGTCTTGATTTTTCCAATCTATTTTTACCACCTTTTGAGGTATGTTTCTAATGGCGTATTGAAGGTTTGGGCATTTTTCATGGTGTATAACAATGCCGGCGTTTTTTGATATAACACCCATGACGGGGTCGCCTGGTATAGGCATACAGCATTTAGCCACGCTAAAAAGCACGTTTGAGACGCTCTCAAGCTTCAAAGAACCCTCTTTGCCCTCATCCTTTATGTGTTTTTGTTCTTTTTCTTTGGAAAATAGCTTTATCACCCTGTTTATTGGGATTTTACCAAAGCCCACGTTTGCAAAAAGTTCTTGCTCGTTTAAATCAAAATGTGAAGTGAGCTTTTTTACCATATCTTCAAAGCTTACACTCAGTTTCTCTGAAAGCTTTAAAAGGGTTTTTTGACCCTCTTCTATGGCAAGCTCTTTTTCTTTTGCCTTTAAGAAAAGCCTAATACGGGTTTTTGCTTTTTTTGTAGTTACTATTTTGAGCCATTCTATCTTTGGACTTTGAGATGGATTTGTTATAATCTCAACCCTATCACCGCTTTGTAACGTATAAGAAAGAGGCACTATCTTGTTGTTTACTATAGCTCTTTGGCAGTGATTTCCTATATCTGTATGTATATAATATGCAAAATCAAGCACCGTGGCGCCTTTTGGAAGCACTATAACATCGTCTTTTGGAGTAAATACAAATACTTCATCTTCAAATAGCTCTTCTTTAACAGCCTCTATAAGTTCATCGGCGTTTTTTGTCTTAATGCTGTTTACCACATCCCTAAGCCATGCAAATATAGAGTTATCTTTTGTGGAAGAGTTTTCTTTGTAAGCCCAATGAGCCGCTATACCTTTTTCTGCTCTTTCGTGCATTTCGTAAGTTCTAATTTGCACTTCCACAACTCTTTTTTTAGGACCTTCAACGGCGGTGTGCAGAGATTGATACATGTTTGGTTTTGGCAGTGATATGTAATCGTCAAAGCTACCCGGTATGGGTCTAAATATGCTGTGCACTATCCCTAATATAGTATAGCACTCTGCTACATCTTCCACTATAATTCTTATACCTAGGATGTCTTGCAGATCTTCCAGCTTTAAATTTTTACGCCTAATTTTTTGATAAATGCTGTATATGTGCTTTTGCCTATACTGTATTGTATAGTTTGGTTTTTTATCCTTAAAAAAGCCGTTTATAGCCTCTACTATCTTTGGTATAAAGTATTTTTTAAGGTAAACTTCTGAT
Organism: Hydrogenobaculum sp.; assembly: GCF_049967395.1. Lineage (NCBI taxonomy): Bacteria > Pseudomonadati > Aquificota > Aquificia > Aquificales > Aquificaceae > Hydrogenobaculum > Hydrogenobaculum sp. The sequence continues at coordinate 6,710 of NZ_JBMFST010000047.1, forward strand.
TCTTTGCTTATGTTCTGAATAAAAGCTTTTATCTTTTCATACTCTTCAGGATGCGTGTATTTCAAATACAAGTCTTCTAGCTCTTTTTTAATGCTCCATATACCAAGTCTATGAGCTATAGGAGCGTATATATCTATGGTTTCTTTTGCTATTTCAAGCTGTTTGTGTCTTGGCATGTAATCAAGGGTTCTCATGTTGTGTAATCTATCTGCTAACTTTATAACTATGACCCTTACATCTTTTGACATGGCAAAAAGCATTTTCCTATAGTTTTCAGCCTTTGCCTGTTCTTTTGAAGAAAACTTGTACTTATCTATCTTGGTAAGACCGTCTACTAAACTAGCCACTTGCTCTCCAAACTCCCTTTTTATCTCATCAACGGTGGTATCGGTATCTTCTACTACGTCGTGCAAAAGCCCAGCCACAACGCTATAATAATCCATCCCTATGGAAGAGAGGATGCTTGCTACTGCTATAGGGTGGTTTACGTAGGGCTCTCCAGATTTTCTTGTTTGGTTTTCATGCTTTTGATAGATAAAATCAATCGCTTTGTTTATAACATCCTCATGCTCTTTATATTTGTTTAAAATCTCTTCAATGTGTTTCTCGTTGGCTTTATCTAAGGTTTTCATAAATTATCCCGGTGGAGGTGGTGGAGAGTTTTGGGGTTGGTTTTGATTTGGTGAAGCAGAAGGCGTAGGTTGATTTTGAGGTTGGTTTTTGGCGTTCATAATCTCTTTTTTCATGGCGTTTAGTTCTTTTTTATGGGTCATAATATAATCGGTAACAAGGGCAGCTTTTTTAGGATCCATCGCAGATAGTATACTTCCAGCTTTTCTTGATGGTAGCATCACAAGAATTTTAGCCGCTATCTCAGGGTCTACGTCGTTTAGCATGGCTCCCGCTTGGTCGCTATCGGCAGCAGCTACAACTTTTACATACTTTTGTATTTCTTGCTCTTCTTGTTGTTTTTTCTTTTTGGCCTCCTCTTGCTTCTTCTTCTCTAGCTTTTGGAGCTCTTCTTGCTTTTTTATAAGGGCTTGAAGCTCTTTCTTTTGCTGTTCTAACTTTTTAAGCTTTTGGTCTAAAAGCATGTTTAGGTTTTGTTGGTCTTGGTTGATAGCTTGGTTTATTTGACTTTCAGCGTTTTGATACAAAGCCGGTGCTCCAAAGGTTTTTATGTTAAAAGCCAAAAACAAGGTTATCAAAACTATGTAAAAATGTTTTAGGTTGTAGAAAAAGCTAGCATCCATCTCTTCTTTGTAAAGTTCTTTTTTCATATGCTCAATTAGCCTATTGTGTTTTATAATCTCCATAGCTTTAATATCTCTAACAATATCTTTTGCCTCCTCAGCCAAAGCCTCCTCTAACAGTTTTAACTCATTAAGCGTTTTTTCTATAGCTTTTAACCTTGTATAGAGCTTTTGATAGGCCACTAAATTTGCTATATACTCTTCATATGTGGATACATCTTTGTTTAAAAGGTCCATAGCGTTTTCTATATCTTTTTTCTTTATTTCTAAATCGTTTATTTCATATTTAACCCTATTTAGCTCGGATAATTTGAGGTTTAGCTCTTGTTGTTTTACACCTATTATTTTATCCACTACAAACCTCGCATCCACCAAGGGTCATGGATTTTATCCTTATGGTAGGTTGAGCATCTGAAACTGGTACCCCTTGACCATCTTTTCCGCAGGTACCTATTGCAAAACCCTCGTCGTAACCTACGGCATCTATATCTTCCAAAGCCTTAGGGCCGTTGCCTATAAGCGTTGCTCCTCTGATTGGATATGTAATCTGACCGTTTTCTATGATATAGCCTTCCATCACATCAAAAACAAAATCCCCTGTAATAGTGTTTACCTGTCCGCCTCCCATTTTCTTTACCAAAATGCCTTTTTTTGTGTCTTTTATTATATCTTCTGGATTTGTTTTACCGCTTTTAATAAAAGTATTTGTCATACGCACAACTGGAGGATATGCATAGCTTTGGCGCCTACCGTTGCCGGTGGATTTTACACCGTCTTTCATAGCTCTTAATCTGTCATACATGTATCCCACCAAAACACCGTCTTCTATGAGCACTGTCCTTTGGGCTTCTATTCCTTCGTCGTCAAAGTTAAAAGAGCCGTTCATACCGGGTATGGTGGCATCATCAATTACGCTCACCAAAGGAGAAGCCACTTTTTGGCCTATCCTATCCTTGTATACGGACTGGCCTTGCTGGACCAAATCCGCCTCAAGTCCATGGCCTACAGCCTCGTGCACCATTGTCCCACCTGCTTCTGAAGACATCACGATGGTAAAACTACCTGCTGGTGCTGGTTTTGCATCCAAAAGCATAATAGCCCTTCTTGCAGCTATGGAGGCTATTTCTTCTGGTTTTTTTCTTTCAAAAAGCTCAAAACCTACGTTACCACCCATGGATTCATAGCCTCTTTGGAGAATACCATCTTTGTAAGATACCACTTCTGTATAAAAAATAGTTCTGGTTTGGGTATCTTCTACATGCTCTCCAAGAGAGTTTATTATCATTATCTCCCTTTTCTTATCCATTAAAACGGCACTCACTTGTTTTATATAATCTCCAAAAGACCTAGCTGCGTCGTTTGCTCTGCTTAAAACCTCTATCTTCTTTGAAAGCTCTATCGCTTCTGGGTCTATTTCTATTGGCATATAAGCCTTTGAATAGGCTTTTCCAACCTTGATAGGCCCTTGAGAAGAGGCGTTTGCTATGGTTTTTGCAAGCTCTGTAAGAGAATCCATGTCAAACTCCGTAGAGTATCCGTAATATACCTTATGATCTTTTATAAGCCTAAGACCAACACCTACATCGTTTCCGTGTTCTATCTTGTCTACTTTGTTGTTTTCAAATATTATACGCGTATTTGAAGAGCTCTCGTAAAAAATCTCTGCATATTCTCCGCCTTGTCCCATCAAAAAAGAAAGTATATAACCAGCCTTTTCTTGCAAAAGTTCTTTTACATCTATCGCTTCTAAAATCATAAAAACACTCCTTTTTCAAATAGTCTAACCCTATTAATTTATCTTCAATCAAGGCAGTAGTCAAGCTTATTGGTTAGTATGAATAGTTTACGACAGCATCGTATAATTTTATAGCTTTTTATAAGATAGCATCGTATAATATTTATATGGATATAGAAGAGGTGTTTTATAGATTCAACCCTTGGTGGGAAAACGATTACAAGATAAGTGCCATCGAAAGGCCAAAGTATGTGGATAAGCTAATAGGATATCTTGGCAAGAAAGAAATAGAGCTAATAACAGGCATTAGAAGGGTAGGAAAATCAACTATATTTAAGCTTACCATAAGCAATTTAATAAACAAGCTTGGCATAAATCCTAAGCATATATTTTACATATCGCTTGATTTTTACGGCATAGAAGATAAAACCATACTTGATATATTGGAAGACTATTTTAAGATACAAGGTATACCCTTTGAGCAGAGAGTTTATGTCTTTCTTGACGAGATAGCTTATAAGAAAAATTTTTCACAACAACTTAAAAATATTTACGATTTATACAACATAAAATTATTTGCCACGTCATCATCAGCCTCTATATTAAAAGATGAGAATGCATACCTCACTGGAAGAAGTAGAATAACTGAGATTTTGCCGCTTGATTTTGAAGAGTTCTTATCTTTTAAAAATCTTAAGATAACCAGAGCAAACGCTCACCTAACTTATACATACTTCGAAAAATATATGGAGCTGGGCGGTATACCTCAGTATGTAATAACGGAAGATATAGAATATATAAAACAGCTTACCGATGACATCATATATAAAGATATTATACACTTTCACAACATAAAAGAGGTATCGCTACTGAGAGACTTTTTTTACCTTCTTATGGAGAGGTCTGGAAAGCAGTTTAGTTTAAACAAGATATCCAAAGTACTTGGGATAAGCGTAGATACCGCAAGAAGATTCTTTGAATATTTTAAAGATACATTCTTGATATACACTGTGGAAAGATGCGGCAAATTAAACGAAAGAATAAGGTCTTCTAAAAAAATTTACGTCGCCGATGTGGGCGTAAGAAATGCAATTACTGGCTTCAAAGATAAAGGTGCTATATTTGAAAATTTGGTATTTTTAAAGATAAAATCTAAAAACCCCTGCTACGTTTATGAAGATAGCGTTGAAATAGATTTTTTCACAGAGGATAAAACATTGGTAGAAGTAAAATATAACGCTAAAATGACTAAAAAACAAATGGAAACTTTTAACAATTATGAAGCTAAAGCAAAGATTGTTGTTGATAATGTTGAAAAATTTTTAAAGCTATAACCTAAGCTTAATTTAAAATATTTCCAAACTTTTTTCGTTTTTTTGATATAATTATACAATTATGGAAACTATAAATTGTGCATATAAAGAAAGTATAAATAAATTATTGAATGATTATTTAGAAACGGGGATTATAGATGAGGAAAGCATAAAAAAGATAGGTTACGAAGCTTATGACATAACACATATCAGCTATTTAAAGCACAACCTTGAGAACATAAAAAATAGCTTCATAAAAGATTACTTCAAAAGCCATGAATTTACAGAGGAAGCTTACGATAAAATATGCTTTTTCTTTAAAATCTTTGAAAAAAATGTAGCAATGGCTTATGCTATAAGATGTATAGAAGATTCAGAATCTTTGGAATCTACTTTATACAGCGAAGACGTGTTGCCTGAGCTTTCAAAACTAAGCGCACAGCTTAAGGATGCTGCAACAAAAGATTACTTAGAGTTAAATAAAAACCCATCCATAGAACTTGACGCTAAGGCTTGTCCAGTTTACAATGAAATAGAAAAGTCCAATATCAAAGAGGATGTTAAAAAAGATGTGCACAAAGCACACGAAAGGCTTCATTATGTAGCTAAATACTTTTATGAGCTTATAAAAGAAGAAGATGTGGAAAACCTATACGGTATATACTGGCGCATTAGATATCTAAACATACTGATAGTTACCGCCATAGCGATTTACAATCTGAAATCCGAAAGAGAGTTTTACAAAACGTTTTTAGAAGGACACAGTATACCTATATTTTTAGTAGACCCAGAGACTTACAGCATAGTAAACGCCAACCAAGCATCACTGGAGTTCTACGGATATACAAAAGAAGAGATAACCTCTTTAAAATCTTGGGATATAAACACTCTAAATGAAGAGGAACTAAAAGAACTCATATCAAAAGCCAAAAACAAAGAGATAAATAGATTTAGGTTTAAACACAGGCTTAAATCTGGAGAGATAAGAGATGTAGATGTGTTTTCATCACCCATCTTGTTGGATGGTAAAACATACCTTTTATCCGTCGTATACGACACAACAAAAGAAGAGAGAGCCAAGAAGTTTCTGGAAATTTTAAAAGAGATAGAGCAACTTAGCAGCGTTTCAGACACGGAAGAAGAGTTTTTAGAAAAGCTTGTTAGGCTTTTAGAAAAAGAGGATATATCAAAAGATGTATGCCTTATGGTAAACAAAGAAGGTAAAATAACTATAAATTCGTCCTCCTCAAGCTGTGTTCAAAATGAAAAAGATA
>NZ_JBMFST010000048.1:0-10967 GCF_049967395.1 Hydrogenobaculum sp.
GGCTTTTACCTTCACAAACCATCGCCTTTAGATAAAGAGTTAGAAAAAGAGCAAAATTTGGCAATATAAAAGACCTAACAAAACATAATCTGGTATAAAATATATAGGATGAGTTATATACCTTTTGCCAGAAAGTATAGACCAAAAACCTTTAAAGAGCTTATAGGACAAGAAATACCAGCCACTATACTTAAAAATGCATTCTTGTACAGCAAGATACACCACGCTTACATATTTGCAGGACACAAAGGCACCGGCAAAACTACCACCGCAAGAATATTTGCAAAGGTCTTAAACTGCCTAAACCCTCAAGAAGGAGAACCTTGCAACAGTTGTCAAAACTGCCAAGCCATAGAAAAAGGCACATTTGTAGATTTGATAGAGATGGACGCTGCTTCCAACAGAGGCATAGATGAGATAAGGGCTATAAAAGAAGGGGCTAGCTATCTTCCAATGCAAGGTAAATATAAAGTCTATATCATAGACGAAGCTCATATGCTTACAAAAGAAGCTTTCAACGCTCTTTTAAAAACCATAGAAGAACCGCCCCCGTCTTTGATATTTATCCTTTGCACCACGGAGTTTGACAAAATACTTCCCACCATTCAATCAAGATGTCAAAAGCTCATCTTCTCAAAAGCCTCAAAAGAAAACATAAAGACATATCTAAAACGCATCGCCACCGAGGAAAACCTTGAAATAGATGAAGAGGCTTTGGATGTGATAGCGGATTTATCCGATGATTCTATGAGGGATGCCGCGAGTCTGTTAGACCAAGCAAGTACTTACGGCAACAACAAAGTAACCATAGATACAGTAAAAGCTATGTTTGGGCCAGTGGACAAAGCCTCTATAAGAAAGTTTTTAGAGCTTTTAATAGAAGGAGATACGAGAAAAACTATAGACATGTTAAACACAATAAACGAGAAAGGATACAACGTAAGACTTTTCTGGGAAGGGGTTTACAAAGAGCTTAAAAACATACTAAAAGCCTTTGCTACAGGAGAAGCCCAAGAAGAGTTTTACAAAAACATGCTTTCAAAACCTTTAGAGGTGTTTTTATACCTTGAAGATATTGTAAATCAAGGCTTTAGCGCCATGTATCAAAAAGACCCAATCCTTGCCCTTGAGATAACAGTTTTAAAAGCTTCTTTGATAAAGGATTTTGTGCCCATTTCAGAGCTTTTAAAAGAAGGGTTAGATTTGCCCGCAAAACCCGCTGAAAAAAAAACACTAAATGAACCACCAAAAGATGATTTAACCAAAAGCTCTCAAAATCAAGAAAAACAAAACGAGTATCCAGAAGAGGTAGAAAAAATTTTAGAGGTGTTTAAACCAGCAAAGATATTGCACTATGAGAAAAAGTGATTTAAAAGTGGTTATAAAGCTTTCCAAAGAAGGAGAACTTCTCATATTGGATGCCATCATAACAGGAGCTCCCAACAGGCTTGGTCTTACAAGGACAAGACCCTATGACAAAAAGACACTTGAAATACTCACCACAGATTTTCAAATTAATGATTTGATGGAGTTTGTAGATACGCTAAAACCTTATTTTAGCATAGAGTCAGTAGAGATAGAACAATGAAGGTGCTTATAATAGACGACGAGGCTTCCATAAGAGAGTCTATATCAAATATACTAAGCGATGAAAACATAAGCTCAAAAACGGCAAAGTCCTTGGAAGAGGCAAAAAAGATACTTACAAAAGAGTATTTTCCGGTGATACTTCTTGATATATGGCTAGAAGATGGGTCTGGTATAGATTTTATAGACACTATAAAAGAGCTATCTCCAAACTCCTCTATCGTGATGATAACAGGGCATGGCGGTATTGAGCTTGCCGTCCAATCTATAAAAAAGGGGGCTTTTGACTTTTTAGAAAAACCTCTTTCCATTGAAAAGCTTTTAAACGTTTTAGAAAAAGCTCACAAAGAGCATATCAAAAACAAACTAACCAATATAGAGTCAAAAGACGATATAATAGGCGAATCACCAGCCATAAAAAGGTTAAAAGAAGAGATAAAAAAAGTGGCAAAATCAAACGCAAACATTGTAATATTTGGAGAAAACGGCACCGGTAAAGAACTTGTAGCAAAAAACATACATCAGCTGTCCCATAGAAAAGACAAACCTTTTGTGGATATAAACTGTGCCGCTATACCAGATGAGCTTATAGAATCAGAGCTTTTTGGATACGAAAAGGGAGCTTTCACGGGGGCTTTATCAAGAAAAGCCGGAAAACTTGAGATAGCAAACGAAGGAACGATATTTTTAGATGAAATAGGGGATATGAGCCTAAAAGCCCAAGCCAAACTCCTGAGGGCTATAGAGACAAAAAGCTTTCAAAGGTTAGGTGGGCTTCAAAGAATAGATGTAGATGTAAGGTTTATATGCGCTTCCAACAAAGACTTAAAAAAACTTATAGAACAAGGGCTTTTTAGAGAAGACCTTTATTACAGGCTTGCAGTTATAACGTTGGAAGTCCCACCTTTAAGAGAAAGAGGTTATGATATAATAATCTTAGCGGAATACTTCTTAGACAAATTTTGCCAAGAGAACAAGGTAAAACCTAAGAAGTTAACAGAGGAAGCAAAAGAAGTCCTATTAGAATACAATTGGCCCGGAAACGTTAGAGAATTAAAAAACCTCATGGAAAGGCTAAGTATAACAGTAGAAGAAGATGTCATAGACGCTGAGTCTCTTGGTATAAAAGCTGAAGATAAAGAACCTAAAGATTTTAAAAGCGCAAAACAAGAGTTTGAAAAGCAGTTTATACTAAAAAAGTTAGCCCAATACAACTACAACATAAAACAAACAGCCCAAGCCATAGGTATGGATTTTACAAATCTTTATAGAAAGATAAAAGCTTACAACATTAAAATAGAAGAGGAATCCCAATGAGCAAACAAAAAGATATGCTAAAAAGGACCATAGAAAAAGAGGTGGCAAATATACTTGTAAAAGATATAGAAAATATACCGGGGTTTGTGACGGTAAACGGCGTGCTTTTAAGTGAAGATGGTAAAAATGTGCTTATATCTATAAGCGTTTTAGAAAAAGACAAAGAAGATGCCGTTTTAAAAAGACTTCAAAGCGCAAGAGATTATATAAGACATCTTTTGGCAAAAAGAATAAAAACAAAATCCCTTCCAAAAATAGATTTTGTGGTATCTAAGGAAGATTGATGGAGCGATACGACGTTATAGTAATAGGGGGTGGCCCAGCCGGTGCAGGGGCATCTTACGAGCTTGCGGATGCTGGTGCCAAAGTCTTGGTAATTGAAAAAGCCAAATACCCAAGGCCAAAGTTATGCGCTGGTTGTATATCAAAACGTTCTATAGGTTTGTTTCCGGCTTTTAACATAAAAAACACAATAAAAGGTGGCATTCTTGGGTTTAAAGGAGAAAAGTTTATAGAAAAATCTACCGACGAATGTGCTGTTATAGTAGATAGAGAAGAGTTTGATTATTTTTTAGTATCAAAAGCCCAAGAAAAAGGAGCAAAGCTTTTAGAAGAAACCACAGTAAAAGATATAGAGCTAACACCAACTGTAAGAAAAGTCATCACCGACAAAGGCATTTTTGAAGCCGATTATGTAGTAGGGGCCGATGGTTATCACTCCATCACAAGAAAATCCATTGCTTGTAAAAATAGCTCAAGAAAATTTTTTATAGCGATGGAAGTAAGAGTACCAAAAGAAGATTTAAAGGACTTTCCAGAGGATGAGGTATTGATAGATATAGGCGTTGTAAAAAGAGGATACGGCTGGTATTTTCCGCAAGGGGAGTTTGTAAATGTAGGTATAGCCACCGCCGAAAAAGAAGACCTTTTAAACATTTTTAAAGCTTATACAAAAAACCATAAGCTATTTCCGATAGATCTGTCAAGATACCGCATAAAATCTTGGTTTATACCTTTTATATCAAAAGCCCAAGAACTAAGGCTTGGAAGAGATAGGGTATTTTTGACGGGAGACGCTGGGGCTATAGTAGACCCGCTTTTAGGAGAAGGGATAAGATACGCATATTTAAGCGGGGGGCTTTGCGCAAGAGCTATCAAGTTAGCCAAAAAAGATGCCCATTCTTTGTATGAAAAGTTTGTAAAAAACACCATCTTAGAAGATATCGTTTACGCCGGTAAAATCGCTTCTATCGTTTACAACATACAAGAACTATCTTTTAGACTGTCTCAAGATAAAGCTCTTTATATGTTTTTTGAGCTTTTAAAAGGAGAAAAAACCTACAAAGATTTATACAGATGGGGCTGGAAAGAGCTAATAAAAAATATACCAAAAATCGCTATGAAAAAAATATAAAAAAAGTTTATAATATATAACACAGGAGGTTGCATTTATGAACAAAAACAATGTACTAATAGGAAGTGCTGTATTGCTGTTTTTGAGTGCTTTGGCGGGGGTATTTGTGAAAACCATGCCTGTTGGTCTTGGACTAATAGTGTTGGATGTAATACTTTTTGGTACCATAATATGGATTAGCTTGGGTAAGGAAGTAAAAGAAGAGGTAGAAGTAAGAGTATGTGAAGACGAAAAAATAAAAGGAGACTTCAAAACCATAATGCCTGATTTAGCCACAGAAGTTTACGACTGCGCTAGAATAGAAATAGCTTCCCTAGAAGCAAGACACACATCTGATATGTTGAAAGAGTCTATATCGGCTATAGCAAACGCAGAAGAGGAATTTAGCGCCACCATGAAGGATATAGCAAACTCTATATTAGACACAAAGACCATACAAGATAGGCTTAGCCAGAGAATAGAAGAAAAAACAAAGCAAGTAGAATCTTCAAAAGAACTTGTAGAAAGCTCTAAGCTTGTATATAGCGAAGTCAGCAAGTCAATACATCAACTAAGCGAAAAATCCAAAGGTATAGAATCCATAGTTTCCACTATTCTTTCTATCACAGAGCAAATAAACCTCTTGGCATTGAATGCGGCTATAGAAGCAGCCCGTGCCGGTGAGGTGGGAAGAGGATTTGCTGTAGTGGCAGATGAAGTGAAAAAGCTCGCCGAAAGAACATCAAGAAGCGCTCAAGAGATAGCATCCACACTAACAGATATGTTAAAAGCTACAAACGATGCTTCAGACAAAGTAAGCAATATAAACAACGTTATAAAGAGCATGGAAGCTTTTTACGAAGAGATAAGCTCATACTTTATAGAGATAAAGCAAAGCGCCAAAGAGGTAACAGAGCTTCTCGATAGACAAACGGCAGCAGTGGAAGAACAATCTCAAGCCATACATCAAATATCTGAAAGTGTAATTAACTTTAGAAAAGGTTTTGAAGGTTTTATGAATATAATAGATAATATAACAGGATATACAAAGGAGTTGTTCAAAAATTCCATAGAGGTATGGAATACCGTCTACGAAATAGAAGACAAAGACCTGTTCGTAGAAACCATAAAGAAAGTGGTAGACCACGCAAATTATATGCACAACCTATTTTTGGTGCTCACCGGTAAATCAGACTGGAAGCCAGCAGACCATACACAATGCGCCTTAGGTAAGTGGTATTACGCTCAAAACAAGGAAGAAATAAAATCAAAATATGGTGAAAAAGCTTATGAGGCTTTTGTTAAGATAGAGCAAGCCCATAAAGAATTTCACGATATAGGTAAAATGGCTTATGATTACTATATAAATAAAGACATAGAAAAAGCCTTAGAGCAAAGTTACAAACTTGCATCGCTATCACAAAACACAATAGAAGCTATTATAGAGTTTGCTAAAAGCCTAAAAGAAAGTAAAAGTGAAGCTATTGTAGAATTTGCCAAAAACCTAAAAGAAAGTAAAAGTTAAACTTGATTTTTTTATTAAAATAGCTTATCTTATATAAACTACATTAAGTTTTGGAGTGTATCTATGAAGGATTCTTGTTCAATGCTTGTGTCTTGTTTAGAAGTGTTCTTCGATGATTTAAAGTCCAACCCTTTTGATAAGTCCTTGATAGACTTAAAGATGAACTTTGCAAAAAATATAAACATCATTATTATGAGCTCCAAGGCAAACGGCAACTTAGACTATATTTTGTGCCAAAACATAGATGGCTTCAAAAACTGTCTTTTAGTAAATTTACCAAACTTAAAAGATGATTGTCAGCGTTTTAAGCTTTTGAAAGCGTTGGAAGAAACACTTGATAAATACATGAGCTCCAAAGAAATAAAAGACAAAAATTCTTTATCAATATTTGCAGAGACCATCTTTACACTGCTTCAACAAACAAAACCCTGTAGAAAATGAACAAGTTTGACCAATTAGATTCTATATTAGAAAGAGAATACGACGTAGAGATTAAGCACTCTCAAGAGGGTTGGGGCTGTGGATACGATCCAAAATATGTATCCATGGTGGATATGTGGGCAAAGGGAGAGATAGAAGACATACCTCAGATAATAAGGATACCAGCAGGTGTTGTATACAACGCTTCAGAGTTTTTAAGAGCTTCCCAAGAGCAAGCCATATCAGATATAGGCCATGAAATAAGATATATACTTAGTACAAACCTTTTTAACTTTAGAAACGGTCAAAGAGAGGTATTTAGAGCAGGGTATGATCCTACTTCGTTCGTATGCCTTTACGCTGTGTTTGAAAACATAAGGCTTGACAAAGAGGTTGGTTTTGGGGCTTTTGAGAAAAAAAGATTTAACGAAAGGTTAAACCGCATAAAGCCAAAATATCCACACCATCTATATCTTGCTTACATGTATAAAAGCTTTTATCAAGAGCAGTTTGATATACCAAGCGATATAAAAAAGCACGCAAACGATACAAGGCATAGCTTTGACGAAGCTTTAAAAGACATACCAGAAGCCTACAACATCTTAATGGAATCCATATGGCCAAGGTATAGACAACTTGTAGAGTTATCTCAAGATATCAGATTAATAGAACTAATATTAAAGGAGTTAGACAAGCATTCTGGTAGAATCACTACAGACATAGTAGGAAAACTAAACACAGAGCATGTATCGTTTTTTGAAAGCTTAAAAAAAGCAAATCTCATAGACAAAGTCATCATAGATAAATCAAAGGCCATATTAAAACAAATACCAGATTGGATGGTGGCTTACGCAAGGCAAATAGTAAGAATGGAAATGATAGAGCAAGATGCTCTATTTTTTAGGGAGTTTTTACCTAAAGTATTGGAAGCGGAGATAGAGCATAGAGGATTCCTAAGCTTTATCATAAAACCTTGGGAAGAGAGTATGGCTTCTGGGAGTTCTTCAAAATCTGGACGCTCTGATTCCAAAAACAACGATGGCAATGGATCCTCTTCTCTTGGAAAAGACCAAACCAAAGCTTACAACGAAATAAGAAATTCTGTTATAGTAGTTTCTGAGATTTTAAAAAGAAACATATCAAAGCTTTTTCCAACAGAAGACAGTTTATTTGAAGGAAAATATCACACTGGAAAGCACATAAACACCAATGCTTTAGCCACCGAGATAGCATCAAAAAGTGGTCGTATTTTCCAAAGAAGGATAGCTGGAAACGAGATACCTGTATTTTTCTCGTTCTTATTGGATATATCTTCAAGTATGAGAAAGGAAGATAAGCTTATAAACGCTATTAAAAGCCTAATACTTATAAGCGAGGTTTTAAGCGATTTAAAACTTGATTTTTCTATAAGCCTTTTCAACGAAGAGTATTTTATATTAAAAGATTTTAAAACCCCTTACAAGCAAATTATAGCTGACATATTAAATATATCACCTCAAAAAAGCACAAATCTAGGTCTTGCCATTGAAGAAGAAAGAAGACATATAGATGATTTTCAAAGAAAAACCCATAAAAGAGGTGTCTTTGTGCTGTTTTCAGACGGAGAACCTACAAAAGGTATGAAGAAAGAAGAGTTAAGCTCTTACGTAAACTTGTTAAAATTAGAGATACCTATAGTGGCTATAAGCGTAGGAAAAGCTGGGGAATCTATAAGGGAGATTTTTGGCAAAAATACGCTTATAGTAAGCTCCATAAACAACTTACCAATGGCTTTTGGAAGGATTATACAGCAGCAACTAAGCAAATTTATGAGAAGATAATCATCTTGCAAGGGCATACTTGTAATGCCAATAAAAGTTTAATACTTTTTTTACATAGTGCCTATTTATGGTGTTTGGTATGTGTTCTACAAACAAAAGCCAATCGTTAAAATCCTTATACTTTGAAACGTTCCCGGGCCCTGCGTTGTAAGATGCTACTGCCTTTACAAGGTTTTTATTCCAAAGACTGTAAACGTAATAAAGGTAATAACTACCGTAAAGTATAGAGTATTTTGGGTTTTTCATATCATCTACAAAAGGAAGGTTAAACCTTTTTGCTACAAACATGCCAGTGGTATCTTTTACCTGCATAAGTCCAACGGTAGTAGATTTCTTATCTGGAAAAGCCCAATAAGTCCTTGCTATAGGGTTGTAAAAGCTCTCCTTTCTTATGATAGATAAAACGAGGTTTGGGCTAACGGTATCTTTTGGTATATATTTCAAAAACACTAAAGGGTAGGCGTTCCAATCACGGTTTTTTATCATAAAAAAGTTTGGATTTATATGAAATATTTCGCACATTTCTTTTTTTGTAAAAGATTTATCTTTGTAATAGCTGTAAAGATAGCTGTTAAACCCATAATCCATAATCTCTTTAAACTCTTTTACCTTTCTATCAGGCTTATAAGAAGGACATCTTAAAAATTTTGCGTATATAGGTTTATGAAGCTTTAACTTTGCTAGGGTCCCGTAAAAGCTGTCGTAATTTGAAGCTTTTTCTAAATATTTTTTGTTTTTAGTGCTTTTATAAAGCCAGTAGTAAGAAGCACCTGTTTTATCGTAATAAGAGGCTTTCTCAAAAGATACAGAAGCGTCTTTGTAGTCTCCAATTTCAAAGTAAGATATCCCTTCATAGAAGTATTTGTAAAAGCTATCTGGGACATATTTTGCATAATCTATGAGGGCTCTTGGCTCATCTTTGAAAAATAGATCTCTGTAAATATAGTTTTCGTAAAAATCTTGTAAACGCTGATAATTAGAATAAGGCTTTAACTTTGAAAGCTCTTCATTTGCCCTGTTAAAATCGTTTGTAAAAAGATAGTGATAAAACCTTGCCATAATAGCATACTTTGAATTACTGTTTTGGGATATGACATATGCAAAGTAATAACATCCACCTTTAAGAGCATTTTTTATAGCAAGCTCATTTCCCATGAGTTCATTCTTCTTGTCTTGGAAAAAGCATGGCTTTTGGGACATAATACTTTTATCCACTCTTGCTAAAAGCCTATAATACTCATAAACAAAACCTCTTGTAAGGCGATGAGTGTCTACTTTATCAAGTATATTTTTAAGGTTGTTAGAATCTTTTGAAAGATAGGCATATACCACCAAGGCATCGCTTTTTGTAATAGGGTCGTTGTAAGATATCACTTCTTTTATTAGGGTTTTTGCTTTTGACGGGTCTTTTTTAACGAGTTTTAACGCTTTTAAGAAAAGGCTTAATTCCTTTGAAAAATTTTGAGAAAAGCCAATGTTTACAGATAAAAAACTAAAAAGTATGAAAAAAACTAGCTTTTTCATCAAGGATGTTTTATTTCATATATCCTTACAAAAGCGTAAACAAGATCATCCACGCTCTTTACCTCTACTTCATCTTTTGACCTTTTATATTTTGGAAGCTTCTTAAAACCTATATAAACAAGCACAAGTCCTATTATACTTACAACAAGGCTAGCCAAAGCCCAGGCAACATGATTTACAGGCCTACTCAAAGTCCCTATAGTAAAAGTCCAAAAAGACACCGCCACAGATATTACGATACCGCCCATGGCAAGCCAAAAGAAATCTTTTATAGGTATGTGCTTTGGTTTTGCCGTCAGCATAAGGTCTTTATTCCTAAACAATATATCTTCTAACTCCTCTGTGCTTATCGTATCTGCATCTTTAATACCTATATCCTTTGCTATATAAACTATAGCCTCCCTATAATCCGAAGTCTTTGGTCTTACTAAAAGCGCCAATACAAGGTTTCTAAAGTTCTCTAAAGAGACGTTCTCCCCTTTTTTTCTACCTAACCACGATTTTAATATAGCTTTATCTCTTTCCAAGATATCCATACAAATATTTTAACTCATATTTTTGAAAAAAATATAAAATAGCAAACTTTATGAAAAAAATTTAGCTTATAATATCATAAACAAATGTTATTGTTTTTTGCACACCGTTATATATTTTTTTGATATATCACTTGATATAGGAGGTAAGAGGACAAAGATCTAAAATGGATTCTAGATAGAATATCAAGAAGAGAGATACACTACAAAGACCTAGAAGCTTTCTTAGAAAATCCAAATACAAAAGAAGAGGATATAGTTAAAGTTGTCCAAGCTTTGACTGTGGGTAGTTTATTTAGAAAAAAGAGTTGACTCTAAAGTTTTTAGCCCACCCTCTATATTAAAAGCTTTAAAACCAAGGTTTTTTAGCATATCTACCACATATTTACTTTTGTTTCCACTGTTGCAAACTACAAAATATTCCTTTGATTTATCTAAAGTATTTTCCAAATCCGGTTTATCAACAATCTCATCAAAAGGAATATAAATATATTCTTCGCAACAAAATATACTCATGGCCTTTTCTTTATCAAAATCTTTCTTATCTATCCTTACATCCAACAAAACTCTACAAGTCTGCCACGGTTCACAAGTCTGCCACGGTTCACAAGTCTGCCAAGATTTATGGCTCATCGGTACTCACCTCTAAATTAACTTTTTATTTATTTGCCCGCAGGATAAACCTGCAGGCATATATACGGAGGAGGGAAGGAAGGGGGAGGTGGAAACGAGATTGTACCTCATTTAATCATCGTTTGAATCTGAAGAGTCGTTTGAGTTATCTTCAGAATCTTCTTTTTGTTGCCCATTATCCTCAGCAACAAGGTAAGACTGGGTAGATTTAACAG
>NZ_JBMFST010000049.1:0-5205 GCF_049967395.1 Hydrogenobaculum sp.
CTCTTTAAACGCTGCCATAGAAGCGGCTCGTGCTGGTGAGATAGGAAGAGGTTTTGCGGTGGTAGCCGATGAGGTAAGAAAGTTAGCAGAGAAGACTTCAAAATCTGCTGTAAGTATAAGAGATCTCATAGAGAATATAGTAGAAGAAGCCAGAGAATCTATATCAAAAACAGAAGACGCTAAAAAGACTATAACAAAGAACAGTGAATACCTGGATGAACTAAAAGAAAGCTTTTATAGTATGAAAAATAGCTTTGATGAGCTTTCTTCTTTGATATCAAAGCAAAGCGTGGCTACTGAAGAACAGTCGAGTGTTATGAACAATATAACTCGTAGCATATCTACATTGGGAGATGGCATATCTAAAATAGAAGATACCATAGATAAAGCTGTACCTGTAATTAGCGAAGCTGTAAGTCTTTCAGAGAATACGTTCCAAGGGTTAAAAGCTATAAAACCTGGTATGTATGCCGAAATTTATCAAAGGGCTGTGGACCACGCTAAATTTATTCTAAATGTTATGAATATGGTAGAGGATAAGATAAGCTGGAGTGTGCCAGATCATACCCAATGCGCTTTTGGTAAGTGGTATTACTCGCAAGAGGCAAGGACTAATGTATCTCATTGCGGTGCAAATGCTTTGATGTTATTTGAAGAAGTTGAAAATCCTCACAAACATTACCATCAAATAGCTATGGAAATAGAAAGGATGAAAAGACAAGGTAAAGATAGAGACGCAATGTATAATAAATTCGTAGAGCTTACAGATTATTCTACTACTATTGTAGAAAAATTAATAAGCCTTGCAGAAAGTTTAAAAGGATGTTAAAGTAAAATAGGAGGTGTGATATGGACCAAGAATTTCAAACTGAAGAAGCAAAAGCTGATGTAGAAAACGTAAATTTAAGCAAGAAGGATATAGTGAAAGAGGCCGTAAAAGAAACTGAAGAGATAAAAGAGATGGTGGATAGTCTTTCTAAGATAGCTAAGCAGACCAACTTACTTGCTTTAAACGCCGCTATAGAGGCAGCTCGGGTGGGTGAAGTGGGGAAAGGTTTTGCGGTGGTGGCTTCTGAATTTAGAAAGCTTGCAGAAAACACCAACAAAATAGCCACCAACATAAAAAGGCTTATGCTTTCTATAGAAGAAAAGCTTGATACTCTCAACAAAGAAGAAGTTTGAGGAGGGCTTATGGAAAGCGGTATAGTAGCTCCTAAAAAATCTGGTAGTGGCTTACCAGAGGTATTGAGAACTGGTGCAAACGAGCTTGAAATAGTAGATTTTAGGATTTTTGAAGATAAAGAAGACGGCTCTCGTTATGAATGGATCATGGGAGTTAACGTAGCAAAAGTAAGAGAAGTGCTAAGGCTCCCAGAGATTACAAAGGTTCCAAACATGCCTCCCCAAGTGGAGGGTATGGCGGAGATAAGGGGGGAGCTGATACCTGTCATTAGTTTAGCAAGGTGGATGGGCTTGGTTGAGCCTATTAAATACAAAAAATATGTTCTTTATATGGAGTTTCTGAGGGAGAAAGTAGGCGTTATAATCCACGATGCTAAACGCATCAGAAGAATATCGTGGGCTGATATAAAAGAGGCTCCTATCATATTAAATCAAAAATTGAATGGACGTATTACAGGAGTAGTGGAAACTGAAGAGGGTCTTCTTCTTATACTTGATTTTGAAGGTATACTAAACGATATGGGTCTTTTAAATGTTTTTGACGCCGATTATCTTGAAAAGGCAAAAGACGAGCAAGAAGAGAAATTTACCATATATGCAGCTGACGATTCAAGCACCGCTAGAAATTTACTAAGAAGTATGCTTTCAAAGCTTGGTCATGATGTAGTTATTTTTGAAAACGGAGAAGAGCTTTGGGACGCTTTAGAAAATCTCTTGGAAAAGGCAAAGAAAGAAAATAAAAACATATCAAACTACGTTCAGCTTGTGATAACAGACTTAGAAATGCCAAAAATGGATGGGCTTACTCTTACAAAGAAGATAAAAACAACCCCTGGGCTTATGCACATACCGGTGGTGGTAAATACTACTTTAAGCGACGAAGCAAACAAGATGAAGGCAAAATCTGTGGGAGCAGATGATTTTATAGTGAAGTTTGATGCAAAGGAACTCTCAGATATTATAAATAAATTTGCTTTAAGGGCAAAAGGAGAGTGATGTATGATACCTGATGAAATGCGTGAGATATTTGAAGAGTTTTTGGTAGAGGCAAGAGAAAATTTAGAAAAGTTAGAAACAGATTTACTAGAATTAGAAAAAGACCCTACTAACCAAGAAATCTTAAACAGCGCTTTTAGAGTAATGCACACGATAAAAGGTGGAGCGGGTTTCCTAGGTTTAGACGCAATAGTAGAAACCGCTCACAAAGCTGAAGATATACTAGGCAAGCTAAGAAATGGAGAGATCTCTTTTTCTGATACTATAAACGATTTACTTTTAAAAGCTGCAGACAAAATAAAGGAATATTTGGAAAAAGCAGAAAATCAAGAGGAGTTGGAGCTTGATAAGGAGTTAATATCAGAGTTAGAAGATGTTTTAAAAAATCCAGATAAGTATTCTACTGAAAAGCCAGTATCTTCTAAAGAGGAAGAAACTAAACCACAGACCAGTGAGCAGAATTTTGAAGAAACATCGAATGACCCAGTATCAAAGCTTTTGAAAAAATACGGCTTTGAACATCTTATCGGGAAATCTATAGAAGAGATATTAGAAGAGTTGGTCTTGATGCCACCTAGCGAAAGACCAGAGGGTTTGATACAGGAGTTAGATGCTATCATAAATGCTTCCCCGTCAAAGACTGTTGATAACGTATCCCAAAAGAAAGAAGAAGACATTGCAAAAGAGATGGAAAAGACATCTGTTAGCGAGGATATAAAATCAGCACCTAAGGAATCATCACAGACGCCATCTCAAGTGGTAGAAAAAAAAGAACCGCCAAAGCAAACTCACCCAAAAGAAAAAGAAGAGGAAAAAGTATTAAGAATAGATGTACAGAAGATAGAAGCTCTTATGAATTTAGTAGGCGAACTTGTTCTTGATAGAAATAGACTTGTAAAAGTAGTATCTACTATCATGCAGAGCGCTTCAGAAAACAACGAACAGATAAAAGGCTTGGATGACTTAGAATCTGTATTGTCTTCCATAGATAGGATAGTGGGAGATTTGCAAGTGGCTGTTATGAAAACTCGTATGCAACCAGTCAAAAGGCTATTTCAAAAATTCCCCCGTGTTGTTAGAGATTTGGCAAAGCTTTTAAACAAACAGATTGAACTTATCACAGAAGGTGAAGATACCGAAATGGACAAATCCGTACTTGAAAAGCTTGAAGAACCTCTTATACACATAATAAGAAATTCTGTAGACCATGGTATAGAACCTCCTGAAGAAAGAGAGCTTTTAGGTAAACCAAGGACAGGTATTATAAAACTAAAAGCTTACTATCAAGGAGATAGAATTATAATAGTTATAGAGGATGATGGGCGTGGTATAGACATAGAGAAGGTTAAAAAGAAAGCTCTAGAAAAAGGCATTATAAGTCAGGATAGATTAGAAAAAATGACTGAAAAAGAAGTCCTGTCTCTCATATTCCATCCAGGTTTTTCTACAGCAGACCAAGTTTCTGAGGTATCTGGTAGAGGCGTAGGTATGGATGTTGTTATGACTACCGTTATGAACTTTAGAGGTACCATAGACATAGAAACCCAAAAAGGGAAAGGCACAAAGGTCATCATGGCATTTCCTCTGACGGTAGGTATCATAAGAGCTCTTATGGTGTCTATAGGCAACAGAAATTTTGCCATACCTATATACTCTGTATTGGAAATTATACAGCAAGAAAATGCCACTATTACTACCGTATCTGGTGAAGACGTCCTTATATTGAGAGAATCTACTATTCCACTTGTAAACCTTGCGGACGTGCTCGGCATTAGAGACAGTAAAATAGGGTATGTTATCATATCCCAGCTTGGGAATCAAAGGGTGAGCTTTACTGTAGAAGAGCTTTACGGGGACGAAGAGATAGTGGTAAAACCTCTTGGTAAGATATTTGGTGAAATAGAGGGTATATCAGGGGCTACTATCACAGGTGATGGTAACGTAGTGCTTATATTGGATTTGGCTGGTATATTAAAAAGAATAAGCCATGGTGTAAGAGTTTGATATTGTTTGATGAAGCTTATATGGTTTGATAGTATAGATTCTACTCAAGATTATATTAAAAGCCATATAAACGAACTATCAGATAATATCTGTGTTGTAGCCAACTCCCAATACAAAGGTCGCGGGAGATATGGCCATGTATGGTACTCTTCTTTAAAAGATGGGCTTTATTTTAGTATATTAAAGAAAGATATTAACATAGAGCCGTTATCTTTGGTAGTTGGTGTATCTCTTTTTAAGACCATCAAGCATCTTTACGATATAGTCCCATATATAAAATGGCCAAACGACATATACGTTTTATTGGAAAAGCCAAGAAAAGTTGCAGGTATTTTGGTAGAGAGAATAAGGGAGAATAGCATAATAGGTATAGGTGTA
This sequence comes from Hydrogenobaculum sp., assembly GCF_049967395.1. Classification (NCBI taxonomy): domain Bacteria; kingdom Pseudomonadati; phylum Aquificota; class Aquificia; order Aquificales; family Aquificaceae; genus Hydrogenobaculum; species Hydrogenobaculum sp. Next base: position 4,561 of record NZ_JBMFST010000049.1, read on the forward strand.
AATTTAAACCAAGAGGATTTTCCTCAAGACATATCGGACAGGGCTATATCTTTAAAGCTTTTCACAAGAAAGTATGTATCAAAACAGCACTTTCTTACGACGTTTTTTGATTTTTTCTATGATGATATAGAACATTTTAATTCTTACGGGTTTGAAGATTTTAGAAATATTATAAACGACAACCTTCTTTACAAAAACAAATTTATAACGGCAAACGATGGAAAAGTATCTGGGATTTTAAAAGAGGTAGACAAAGATGGCAGTATAGTGATTGAGAAAGATAATACGCTTGTTAGTTTAAGCGCCGGTGAAATAGAATCTATGATACCTAAAGAAATGTGGTAAAATATTTTTAATTTTTAAAAGGAGGCAAAAATGAAAAATCTTAAAAAGACGCTAAAGGCTTCAGTATTAGCTTTGGGGCTTTTGTCTGTTTTATCGGTTTCTTCCTATGCTGGTGGTTTTGCATGTGTGGATACTCAAGAGGTAATGCAAAAATCTACTTTTGCTAAATCCCTTGGCAAGTCTTTAAATGAGAAGGTGGCTAAGATACGTAAAAAGCTGCAAGCTTACGAAGCGGAACTTCAAAACCTTCAAAAGGAGATAGAGAGCAAAGCTATATCCAAGCAAGCTAAAAAGCAAAAG
>NZ_JBMFST010000049.1:5215-10487 GCF_049967395.1 Hydrogenobaculum sp.
CGTAAGACTAAAAGCTTTGGAATATCAGCAAGACGCTCAAAAAGAGCTTCAAGCTATGCAAGAAAAGGCAGGTAAAGAGTTCACCGAAGCGCTTAAAAATGCGGTTACATCTTATGCAAAATCTCATAACTTAGATGGGGTTTTTGACTGCAACCAAATGCTTTATACTGGCAATCTCGATATAACATCATCTATTATAAAAACCTTAGATAGCGCACACAAATGAAATTATCTGAAATAGCCTCCTTGCTTGGGGGCGTTTCAAACTACATTGTTGACATAGACATCATCGGTGTTAGTTCTGTTTTATCTCAAAAGCCAAATACCATAGTGTTTGTGGATGAAAAACATAAAGATATAACTTTTAAACAAGATATAGTTTATATATCAGAGATGGACTTACAAGCTCCAAATTTTATAAAGGTGCAAAATTTAAAATATGCAATGGCTATAGTCCTTGATGCTCTTTATAAAAGCGAAAAACCAAGAGGAATATCGGACAAGGCTTTTTTAGAAGAAGGTGTATCTGTCGGAACAAATGTTTATATAGGCCCTTTTTCTTATATAGGTAAAAATGTGAGCTTAGGTGATAACGTCTTAATATATCCTTTTACTTATGTAGGAGATAACACTATTGTAGGAGATAACAGTGTTTTGTATAGCGGAGTCCATATATACAAGAATACCGTTATAGGTAAAAATGTAATAATACATTCAGGGGCTGTGATAGGAGCTGATGGATTTGGATACGCTGTAGGGCCAGAAGGCATTAAAAAACTAAACCATATAGGAAACGTTATTATAGAAGATAATGTAGAAATAGGGGCAAATACCACTATAGATAGAGCGCTTCTTGATAGCACTATTATAGGTAAATCTACAAAAATAGACAACCTAGTGATGATAGGACACAATTGTAAGATTGGTCAAAACTGCTTTTTGGTATCTCAAGTGGGACTTTCGGGTAGCGTCAACATAGGGGATAATTCAATACTTGCTGGACAAGTGGGAGTGGCGGACCACGTAAATATAGGCTCAAACGTAAAAGTAGCTGCAAAATCTGGTGTTGCCTACGATCTTCCCTCAAACAACACTTACGGTGCAAACCTACCATCTATAGAGTGGAACAAGTGGAAAAGAGTTTACGTATCTTTGCTAAAGCTTCCAGACATCTTGAAGAAGCTGAATAAACTTTAAAACCAGTTTGCTCTTTGTATATCAAAAACTCTTTTTAAAGCGTAAAAACTCATAAATATGAATATCAATACAAAAAACGTGGGATTTATGTTTGTTTTGGAAGATAAGCTGTAAGGTATTGCTATACCTATACCAAATAAAAAAGCATGCCATAAAAAAGCCTTATACCAATCTATCGTATTTTGGCTTTTAGCTATATAAAAAGACGCTATGCACACCATCAGAAAAGGCAAAAAAGAAAATTCTAGTTTAAATATAAACGTTGATATATATGGAAACGTGTTTAATCCTTCTTTCCTCATTACGATAGCGGTTTTGACAAGCTCTGTAAGAGATTGCTCGTCTGGAGTTTTTATCCAAAGGTTCAAGTCTTTTGGATCTATTTCTGTTTTAAGGTGTAATGTTTGAAAATACGTCTCTTTAAATGGGCTAAAAGATGTTTCTATTCCTTGTTCTAAATCCATGTAACCGTTTTTTACTACAGCTTTTTTAGCTTTTATTATATAGTTAAATTTGTCGTTTTTGACATTTATAATTTTTATGTTGTAAAATAAGCCGTTTGACGTGGCTAAAGATGTTCCTATGAAGGTTTTTTCGTTGTTTTTTTCTTTTGCTATCCAGAGATTTCTAGCTATTCCAAGCTCGTATTTTTGATTTTTTTTATAGACGTGCTCTATGTATTTTAGTTCTTTTGTGGCGTTTGGTATAAAAAATTCGTTTAATATCAAATTTCCAAAAGATACTAAAAGACTTACTACGATAAAGGGCTTAAATATATAGCTTATCGGTATTCCAAAGCTTTGAGGCACCAAAAACATCTTTATCCTTTTTAAGTAGTGACTTGATACAAAAACCGATATGGATACATTGATGGTAGCAGTGTAAAAAAGTACTATCGGTAAAAAGTTTAATATTGTTTGAAAAAGTATTTTTGGGCTTTTCATATGATATGTAATAAAAAAATTTGAGATTTGATATATAAAAAATATTGCTAGAATAGATAGGTAAACCAAGAATATAGCAAGCAAAAAGCGCTTTGTTATAAATCTTAAAAGCATTATTTTTTTTGTTGGGCGGTTTTATAAGGAATAGGTATGTATTGGACAGATGGTACCTGAGAGTTGGTGGGTTGGTCGTAAAGTTCCATAAGCTCATAAACCTCTTCTGGCACATCGGTGTTTATGTTTAACCCCATAGCTTTTAGCTGGTCTACATCAAGAGGATAATCATGCGTAAATTTGCCAGTGGATAAATCCTCTGCTATCTTTTTTGCAACCTCATCAGAATGTCCTTTTTTCTTTAAAAGCTCATATACAAAGCTTTTCATTTGCTCAATAGCTTTTTTAGACACATCGGCCATTATCATGGTTTCATCGTCTATATCTTCTGGTTTTTTCGTCTCAAGCACCTTTAATATAGAAGCAGCTGGCATTTGCCCTATCTGTGGGTCAACGGGCCCTAAAACGGCGTTGTGGTCCATCACTATCTCATCGGCGGAAAGCGCTATCAAAGTTCCCCCGCTCATAGCATAGTGAGGAACTATGACCATAACTTTTGACTTATGTCTTGCCAAGGCGCTAGCTATTTGAGAGGCAGCCAACGCCAATCCCCCAGGGGTATGAAGTATCATAACGATAGGCATATCTTCTGGAGTCATTCTTATGGCTCTTAGCACCTGTTCAGAGTCTTCTATGTTTATAAATTTCATAAAGGCGAATCCAAAAAATGACAACCCCTCTTGTCTATGAATCATCGTGATGACTCTAGCGTTATATTTTTTTTCTATAAGCCTTATCATTGCCTCTCTTTCTCTATTTAAAAGGCTTCTTTTCCAAAAAGGCCATACTACAAAGAAAAATATAAACAAAAACCAAAATAAATTAAAAACCCCACCTATATCTTGATTTGCATTCATATTGATATTATACCATACTTAAAATAAATTTAGAATTGCTCATCTACTATAGGGCTTAATATAGTGGTAAGCCAAAGGCTTAGTCTTATTCCTCTTGAAAGTGCTCTTTTGGTAGTGTTTAAGCTTTTAATAGCCTTGTCTATATCTTCGTTGAAGCCAATTTTTAACATATGTTGCTCTAGCTTTTCTATTAAGCAATCTAAAAGCTCTTCTTTCTCTTTAACATCTTTTATGTTGTCTATTTGAGGGATAGTTTCATAAAAGCGTTTTGAGATAAGCTTGTCGCATAGAGGGTGTTTTGAAGTTTTTCTTTCAAAAAGCTCTAAAACAATAGACCTTGATACTATCGTAGGTATTATGCTTGACAGAGAATCTGCGGTGATGATAAATTTTAGGTAAGAAGGCGGTTCTTCTAAGGTTTTCAGAAGGGCGTTTGAGGCTTCTTTTAACATGTTTTGCGCGTTTGTTATAAGGCATACTTTGTGTGGACTGTAGTTTGGTTTTAGGTTGGCAAAATTTGATATTTCTCTTACGTCATCTATCTTTATAGAATTTTCTTTTCCTATCCACATGAAGTCTGGATGCTTTTCGTAAAATATCTTACAACTGTAACACTCTCCGCAGCCCCACGGGTGCTTTTTTTCACAGAGAATACCCTTTGCATAAGAGAGAGCTAGTTTTTCTACGTCTTTTTTTGTGGATACGATAAGGGTAGAAGTAGGTATTCTTTGATTTAGTTGTACTTTTTCTAAAAATTCTTTTGCGTTCATGTTATCCTTCCACTTTTTTTACAGTTTTTATATGGTTTTTTAGGCTTTTATTAAAATAGATATTGCCAGCTTTATCGCTTACAAAGTAAAGGTAATTAGATTTTGCAGGGTATATGGCGCTTTTTATAGAGTTGATACCGGGATTGCAAATAGGGGTTGGAGGAAGCCCTTTTACAAGATACGTGTTATAGGGGCTTTTTATGGAAAGGTCTTTCTTGGTGAGAGTGCCGTTCCATTTTTCTTCTATTTTCAAAGCATAAACCACGGTAGAATCCATCTGAAGTGGCATATCTTTTTTAAGTCTGTTGTATATTACAGATGCTACAAGCGGTTTATCTTTCAAATACTTAGCCTCTTTTTCCACTATAGAAGCTATTATAATCTGGTCTTTGGTGGGTTTTAAATGATTTTCTTTCATCTTTTCTTTAAAATCCTGATACATCATGTATATTATATCTTTTGGGTTTTCATGCTTGTAAAAAAAATATGTATCTGGAAACAAATATCCTTCAAAACCATCTGATTTTAGACCGAGCTTGTTGGCGTAAGATTTATCTTTGGCGTACTTTAAAAACGCTTTTTTAGAGCATACGCCGTTTTCTTGAAGTCTATTTGCTATATCGTATATATCAAAACCTTCTGGTATTGTGATTTTATGAAGCAAAAACTCTCCTCTTGTTAGCTTTCTATACACTTCAAAAGGGCTCACAAGCCCTTTAAACCTATACTCTCCATATTTTATATGAGCGTGTGTAATATCAAGAAGAGCTTCCAATATGTATTTGTTTGCTATGCCGTTTCTTGAGAGTTTGTCTATAGCCTCTTCTTTGTTTAGCCCGTATATATCTATTGTTTTATTTACTATATGAGGTCTTAAAAGCCAGAAACCAAAGATAAGCACAGTGCCAAAAATTATAAAAGATATTTGTTTATAGGTTTTCTGCATACTCTTTTAATATTATATAGGCACTTATGTGGTCTATCTCTTTTTCATCGCTTAAGCTTTTAGCTTCAAGAGTTGTGTATCTTTCATCTTGTAATACTATTTCTATGTTTAACTCTTTTTTTAAAAGCTCATAAAACTTTTTTACCTTCTTAGCCCTTTGGCCTTCTTTTCCAGAGGGTGTGAGTGGGTATCCAAGCACTATCAAATCTACGCGGTAGGATTTTACTATTTTCTTTAGATTTTCTATCAGATTTTTATCGTTTTGTATTATCTTAAAGGGTTTGTATATCTTTAGATTTTTATCTCCTAAAGCAAGTCCTATCTTTTTTGTTCCGTAATCTATGCCAAGCATCATAATATCTTTTTCTACTCTTTACACCTTCTCCCACTCAAAACTAACTATATTCTTCTTCTCTTTGCTAAACTCTATCCCTATCAAATACA
>NZ_JBMFST010000050.1:0-10188 GCF_049967395.1 Hydrogenobaculum sp.
TATGAAAATCAACATGTAGTGCTCCTATTCTTTTAAATAGATTGACAACCTCATCTCCGTATTTTTGCAATTTTTCAATATCTATTTTATAGTAACTTTGCCCAAACTTACATTTTGTATAAGATGGCGGATCCCATTCTATCTCACCATTGATAAACTTTATAAGGTTTTGTATATACTCTTCATGCTGTTTTATCGCCTTTATTAGAGTAGCTATAAGTTCTATAGTTTCTTTATCTGCCTGATTTAAATTTGGCAAGTTTAAACTGTTTAACATATTGTCTACATCTAAATATTTAAGTATAAGACTTGCTTTCTCTAACGATTGTTGCGGCATAACCATATCCTCCTTTTAGGTTCATGTTATAAATAATATAAAATCTTAGTCTGCGACAATATCACATATAACAAGAGTAAAAAATATAAAATCTGTTATAAGCAATACTATGATTTTTCACATCTTAAGTTTTTTTATTCAATAATTTTAAATTTATTTTTTATAGTTTCTAAAAGCCCCGATAAGGGGCTTTGACTTTATTATTTTATTTCACCTTCCCAGTATTCGATGGCGCCAGATACGTTTTCGGAGTTTTGTTTTAGGTTGTCGTACATGGCTTTCATGAAGCGCTCACAGCCTTCTACTGGGGCATGCTTTGCTACGCTTTCGATCTCTTTTAAAAGCTCGTCGTTTTTGGCTTTTAAAATCTTTAAACCTTCTATGTAGGCTTTTACTTTTTGTCTGTCAAACTCTTGCTCCATACAAATCTCCTTATGCTAACTCAATCCTTTCGTTTTCACCGTATATATAAAGCTTTCCTTCGGCCTCGTCTTGAGTCTTCTTGTGAGATCCATCACAAAATGGAAAACCCTTTGAAAGCCCGCAAGTGCAAACCCATTTTTCCTCATTAGCCTTTATTTGCACTGGTCCTTTGCCGCTTAGTTTAACAAGTCTTGCCATAGGCTAACCTCCTTTGGTTTTGATAGTTTTATATTAAAGTATACAGTTTATCTTGTCAAGTAGGCACTTTGAAGTGAGTAAGTATAATGAAGGATACTACTATTAATAAAACTATTGATAAAAGCACTATACAAAAACAGTCTCTGGTATACCAAAACCGTTGAAATTGGCAGCATAAACCGTAGTGTAAGCCCCGGCAGCCATTATATACACTCTATCGCCTATGTCTAGCTCTGGAAGGTATGTGGTATTTGATATGATATCCATGCTGTCACAACTGACACCAGCTATAGTGTAGGGTTTTATCTCCCCTTTTTGCTCAGCATACATTGGATAACTTATTCCACCTAGGACTTCCGCAAGACCGTTAAATACTCCGGTATCCAAATGAATCCAGTAAGATTCTTCACCGTTTATATACTTTGTGGTCTTCCCTATAACAGAGCTTACCAACACGCCTGCATCTCCTACGAGTCCTCTTCCTGGTTCTATTTGTACTTCCATGGGCTTTATAAGGAAATATTTTTGCAAAAGTGCTTCTATGTAAGACCCTATGTCTTCTATGCTAAGAGATTCGTATTGATAGTTTATAGGTATACCACCGCCCAGATTTAGCATTGTAAGTTTTATATCTTTGTATATGGCTTTTTCCCAAAGCTCCCAAGCTTTTTTTATACCTATAAACCAATTTCTTAGGTTGTTGCATTGAGAACCTACATGAAAAGTAATACCGTACGGTACAAGCCCTTGTGATTTTGCATATTCAAGAAGGCTTAGAGCATCATCTACATTAACGCCAAACTTGTTTGTAAGAGGCCAATCGCTTCCTTCGTTTGGTACTATAAGCCTCACATAGACTCTTGACCTTGGAGCTATCTTTTTTAACTTGTCTATTTCTTTGTAAGAGTCTATACTAAAAGCCTTGATACCTGATTTATAAGCGTAATCTATAAAATCTAACGGTTTTACCGGGTTGCTAGATATTATTCTTGAACCATCTACTCCAAGTCTTAGGACTTTTTCCAGTTCCCAAGAAGAAGCCACCTCGTAGCCGCTACCAAGGTCGTTTAGCAAAGCTAGTATCTCTTGATTATCGTTTGCTTTTACCGCATAATATATCTTTGCTTCTTTTAAAGCTTCTTGTAGTTCTATAAACCTCTCTTTTATCCTGTCTAAGTTTATAACAAGGGTCGGGGTTTTTACGCTTTTAAGAACATCCAATATGAAGGGTTTTCTCAATACTATGTTGTCGAAATACTGCTTTGCAAACCTATACTGCAAAGGATATACATCCGGCACCTCTTCAGCTTCCAAAACTTTTTCTGGCATAAGATTAGTATAATACCTTTTTGTTAAATTTCAATTATTTTTTGCCAAGTCTACGTATAGGTAAGGAGCATCGTATTTAGCTTTGATTGGTTCATAATCTTTTAGTTTTCTTGGAAGCATGACGTGAGATTTGAAGTTGCCAGCCCTTACTATTATTTCATCCTCTCCTTTTACCACAGATATAGCGTCTTTTCTTATATAGGGGGCTCTTAATCTCAACGTGTAGTTACCGTTTGATTGTAAAAACTCAAAAGGCTTGTCTTTAAAGAGAATATCTGCAGGATTTTTATCTTTGTATATTAAATCTGAGAGCATCTCTAGCTTTTGCAAACCGCAGACCTCTTCTTGCATTGTAGGTACATCAAAGATTGGCGTTGGTGTAAACAAAGATTTTATCTCTTCAAGGTAATTTTGTTGGGATTTTACCCATTCTTTAAAAAATTCGCAATCTGCCACTTTGTCTTTTGGAAGTACTTTGTTTACTATAACAGCATCTACATTTACACCAAATAGGTTAAAATACATATAAGCCCTTTGGCTTTCTTTTACCACCATTTTTTCTGGGTTTGCAACTATTCTAACGGATGTGGTATCTGGGTCTATCAGTATTTCATCAACACCTTTTAGCTTTTCGTAAAAGTTTTCTAAAGCTTGGAAATAGTTGTCATCTGGAATTGGGACATCGGTAAGCCTTTTTGCTACGGGTCTTGCCACTTTAAAAATCATACGCTCTGTTTTAAATATTCTTTTCATATACCATTTTAGAACCGTAGGCATTGAAACAAACCTTAGAGACTCACCGGTGGGTGGTAAGTCTAGTATTAGGACATCAAACTCTTTATCTTTGTAATACTTATTTACATACAGCAAACTTGTAACTTCTTCCATACCAGGTAGTATGGCGAGCTCTTCAGATAAAACACCATCAAGCCCTGTGGTGTTAAAAAGAAGCTCTAAAAATCTATAAACGTCTCCCCAGTATCTATCTATTTCTTCTTGGATATCTATCTCTTGAATGTAAAGATTTTCGTTTATTTGAATAGGAAGGCCTTTAACAGCATATTTTTGCTCATCTGGTATATCGAAAGAATCTCCTAGGCTATGGGCTGGGTCTAAAGAAACCACTATCGTCTTGTAGCCCATTTTTGAGAGCTTATAACCGGTAGCCGCCGATACCGTAGTTTTTCCTACACCGCCTTTTCCAGAGAATAAAATTACTCGCATATAGAAAATTTAGTAAACTCATTTAAAAAGTCAACTTGTTAGAGGTTTATATCATTAAAATCTCTGATACAATCTTTTTCTTCGCAAGGTTTGTCCCTCGATACTAAAATAGCATTCATACCTGCTTCTTTTGATGCTTTTATCTCATCTTTTACATCGGATAAAAATAAAAATGCCTGCGGTTCTATTTCAGTAGTTGAAGCTATCTTTATATAAGAGTTTTTATCTTTTTTAGAACCTACTGTTGTATCAAAAAAACCGTCAAAAAGATATGTGATATCTCCATATACCGAATATCCGAAAAAGAGTTTTTGGGCTTTTATAGAACCAGAAGAATACACAAAAATTTTGTATCCTTTTTCTTTTAGCTCTTTTAGTTTAAGATAAGCATCTTCGTATATATGACCTTTTAGCTCACCACTTTTAAACCCCTCTTCCCAGATATGTCCTTGAAGCTCTTTTAAAAGCGTATCTTTTATATCTTTTTCAATAAAATCTTTGAAAACTAAAACGGCTGTTTCCAAATCTATATTTTTTTCAAGCTTTTGAGATAGCGCATTGATTATAACTTTTATATGCTCTTCCTCCCAGTGTTCTTGAAGATAATCTTTTAAACGCATTTTTGAATATTCAAACATCACCTCTTTTACATAGCTTATAGAAGACGTAGTGCCCTCAATATCTGTAAGTATTGCTTTTATCATAGAATGGCTATATCGTCATGGGTTGGAATTTTTAAAGATATGTCAGAACCCGTAAAATCTGCTACCCAGCCCTCAGGTATCAAGAAAAATCTTATAGCTTTGAAAAAAGGCTTTGAACCCATATCAAACCAATGCTTCGTATAAGCTGGCACGCTTATAAAATCTCCTTTTTCACAAAAAGCCACATAAACTTTATCATCTATATGAAGATAAAAAGTACCGCTTCCATCTACAAAAAACCTAACTTCGAAATCAGAGTGAGTGTGCTCTTTTAAAAACATGTTTCTTAACTCATCTTTTTTAGGATTTTCTGGTGTTAGGCTTACCACATCTAAAGATTTAAATCCAAACTCTCCGATTATTCTATCTATATCTTCTTTATAAGCTTTTACCACCTCTTCTTGCCCGGCATCCCAAGAAAGTTCGTTGTCAGCTTTCCATCTTTCAAACCTTACACCTAAATCTGATAATTTTTTTGATATTGTTTCATAATCTTTTAAAAGCTCTAAAAGTGTGCCATTCTCGTCGTAAGTTGCTAAATGACTCATAGGCTACTCCTTTGCAAATGCATACTCCTTAACTCGCAATCAAACAAAAAATCTAAGGCTTCAAGCTTTACGTATGCATCCATCGTATCTTTACCCCAAGCGTAAATGCCGTGGGATTTTAGTAAAAATCCGTATCTTACTTCGTTTTTGTCTATAGCTTTTTGTAGTATATTAGATAAAGCTCTCATATCTTGCATATTTTGGAAAATAGGTATTTCTACAACACTTTCATGGGTGTCTATTCCGTCAAAGGCTTTTAAAAGCTCATAATCTTTTAATATTACTTTGTCTTCTAAAAACCTTGAAACAAGGGTAGAGTTTATAGTATGTACGTGAAAAACCGCATTTACATCGGGAAAGTTTTTATACACCATAAGATGAAGAAGCGTCTCAGCAGAGGGCTTTTTCTTACCTTCCAACGTATTGCCTTCATAATCTACTATCACAAAGTCTTTTTCGGTTATATGTCCTTTGTGAGTCCCAGATGCAGTTATACATACTCTTTTATTATCAAGTCTTACAGATAGATTGCCAGCAGTGGCTGGAAGCCATCCTCTTGCGTGAAACTCTCTTGCAATTTTTACAACATCAGCTACTTTTTCTTCCATAGGTTAAATGTTATAGTATATTCTTTATTTTTGGTATTGTCAAGCATCTATGCACTTGCAAAATTTGAGATAATTATTATATTTTATTTTAAGGAGGATAAATATATGGCAAATGTAAATGCAGTTGGAGCTTATAACGCTTACAATGTGCATCACCACAACAAGGTAAACGAGCAAGCTAACAATCAAAACACGGCTCAAGCCACAGCTGTTAACAAAAACAACGAAGCCAAAAACCAAAATACCCAAGAGCAACATAATCAAAACCTTCAAAACAATCCACAGCTTACAGCAACTATATTAAACTTATACAGATAAAGGTTAGTGGCTTACTTAGTTTGGGGAAAAGGAAGAAGCGGTTTAGCAGCTTTTAATCTTTTAAAAGCAAAAGGCTATAAGGCTTATATAGGGGACGATAAAGAAGATAAAAATCTTTGGAAAGATGTTTGGAACGAGATAGACATAGTAGTTTTATCACCAGGTATACCACCTTCTCATCCTCTTTGGCAAGAGGCTATAAAATCTTCAAAAGAAGTAATAGGAGAAACCGAATTAGCCTATAGATTTTACAAAGGTAAAAACATAATAGCAGTGACAGGTACCGACGGCAAATCTACTACTGTGCACCTTATACATCATTTTACTGGCTTAAAAGAAGGTGGTAACTTTGGTACACCTTTTAGTGAAATAGTCCTTGATAACGATAAAGAGGATGTAGTGCTAGAAGTATCTTCTTTTCAAGGAAAAACCTTAGATACCTTTAGACCAAACGTAGGTATATTCTTAAACTTTTCAAAAGACCATCTTGATTGGCACCCAAACATAGAAGATTATTTGGCTTCAAAAAAGCGTATATTCAAAAATCAAACCAAAGAAGATCTTTTGATATTAAACGCTCAAAAACCTGTTTGCGATATCCCTTCTTTGGCTAAGAAAGTGTTTTTTGGAGAAAAGGGAGATTTGAAAGTTGTAGGAAACGACATATATTACAAAGATGAAGTGTTTATAAAAGATGTGTATCATCCTTCTTTAAAGGGTCTTCATAATCTTTACAACATTGCGGTTGCTAGTTTTGTAGCTTTTAGTATGGGTATAAGTTTAGAAGATATAAGAAAAAGCTTAGAAACCTTTGAAGCGCTTCCTTTTAGATACCAGTATCTTGGAAATTTTGATGGCATAGATATATACAACGATTCTAAATCCACAACGGTAAATGCTCTTATGAGCGCTTTAGAATCCACCAAAGCTCCTATTCTTCTTATAGCTGGTGGTATAGATAAAGGAGGGGATTTTTCTTCTCTTAGCATTTACAAAGACAAGATTAAGATGGTGTTTTTGTATGGAAAGGATAAAAACCTTATAAAAGACCAGATAGCATCATTTTTAAAGGTTTGTGTAGTGGATAGTCTTGAAGAGGCTTTAATAAAAGCTAAAACCGAGGCAAATAAGGGCGATACTATACTTTTTTCTCCCGCCTGTGCTTCTTTTGATATGTTTGAAAGCTATAAGCATAGAGGAGAGGTGTTTAACGCTTTGGTGAAAAAGCATTTCAATAATTTATAAGAGGAAGCTTTGGTAGTTTCTTCGTTTTCACCAACTTAAAGTGCATACCCCATAGTCTTTTAAAGTAGTGCCCTATTATAGGCATTGGTAAAAATATAGCTTTTTTATTGTTTCTGTAAACAAGCCCCGCTCCTTTTGTGCCCATATCCATAAGACATATTATGCTCATATGCTCTTTGTAGGATTTTGGCGCTCCTTTTTCTTTCCCTTCTTTTAGGGCTATGTTATAAGCGCATACTCTTGCCATCGCTTCTGCAAGATGTCCTTGTTTTGCTTTCCAGTCTGGTCCTTCTAAAGCTGCTGAGTCGCCTACGGCATAAACATAATCAAAATCTAAAACCTTTGTAGTATCATCTATTTTTATAAAACCAGCTTCATTTTGAGGCAAATCTGATTCTTTTATAGCCTTGTGGCCGTCTGTGGCTGGTATAAAAGCTATAATATCGGCTTCTATCTTTTCCCCGTCTTCTAATATCACACCATCTTTTTGAAACTCTTTTATTTTTTTACCAGTTTTTATGTTTATATTTAACTTTTTAATCATTTCCATGGCACTGTTGTAAGCTTTTTCCCCAAGCCTTATACCGGGCTTATCCATAGGGGCAAAAAACGTTAGCTCAAAGTTTTCTCTTAAATTTAGGCTTCTAAGATAATCATCTAAATTTAATAAAAGCTCAAAAGCAGGACCACCTCTTACACCAGATGGGTCTTTGAGATTGCCGCCAAAACCTACAGCTATTTTACCGAAGCCTTTTAAAACAAGTTTCTGGATGGCTTCTCTTAAATCTAAGGCTTGAGTGGGTTCTGAGCATATAGAATAAGCGTATTCCATACCTTTTGGATTTACTTTAGAACCGCCAAGGGCTATCACCAGATAATCAAAATCTTTTAAAGCGCCGTTTTCTTTTAAAATTACTTCTTTGTCTTTGGCTTTTATTGATAAAACCTCATCTTTAATAAATCTAAAGTTGTGTAATAAGGCTAAGTTGTTTAGATTCATTTTTATATCGTTAAACTTTATCCTCTCTACTGGTACCCATATGGCAAGTGGGTAAATGTAATAATAATCTCTATTTGAAACAAGCGTCACGTCAAAACCGTATTCACTAAGCAAAGAAGCTGCTTCTACTCCTGCTATACCACCGCCTAATACCAATATCTTTTTCATAAAAGTTAATATAAGCTCACTTTTTTATTTTTTCTATGCTAAAAGCCATATACTTTTATTTCACAGTTAACACAGCTTTTTACCATATAATAGTTTGTGATGAACTTTAGAAACGTTTTCTTGATAAACGTGTTTTTTTTGATTTTTAGAGTACTTTATGTGCTTTATTATCCTATATCCTTAGACCCAGAAGAAGCTCAATATTGGGACTGGGCTAGGCATATAGATTTTAGCTACTATTCAAAACCGCCTTTGGTGGCTTATTTAAACTTTGTAAGCATGCATCTTTTTGGTATAAACAACTTAGCCGTTAGGATATGGCCTATTTTGTTTGCTTTTACAATCTTAAATTTCTCTTATTTTTTTGTTAAAAAAATATACGGTCAAAAGGCGGCTTTTTGGTCTTCTGTGATACCAAACACCGTAATAGGTTTTAACATAAATGCAATACTGATGACCACCGATGCGCCATTTTTGTTTTTCTGGGGACTTAGCGTTATAGCAATGTACGAAGCCCTTCACAAGAATAGGCTAAGAGATTACGTATACCTTGGCATATTTGCCGGGCTTGATTTTTTGGCAAAATACACTGCCGTTTTCTTGGTGCTTGGGTTTTTATACGCTTTTATCTATAAAAAAGATGCTCTTAAAAGCTTCAAACCTTATCTTTCAATATTTATAGCCACTTTGATAGGTATTCAGGTGATAATATGGAATATATTCCATCACTTTGACGGGTTTAAACACGTTGGGGCTTTGGCAGGGGTAGAGGATGATGCAAGCGTTAAAGTGTTGAGAGTTTTAAATTTTTTAGGTGGGCAAATTGGGGTGCTATCGGTGGTTTGGTTTTTTGTGTTCTTATACGCTTCTTTTAAAAGCCTAAAACAAAAGGATCAAAAAGATATGTATTTTATTATTTTATCTTGGCCTATTTTGATATTTTTTGCTATTCTTAGTATAAATACAAACGTCCAAGCCAACTGGCCAGATTTTTCTTACTTTAGTGCTTTTATCTTGATATCCAAATATTTTGAGGCTTTTAGAAAAAAGATGCTTTATATATGCTTTTCTATGGTTATAACGATACTTGTAATGTTCACGCCAATTCTTGATATAATAGGTCTTGGTAATGTGTTAAAGCCTATACACGACCCTACAAAATTTTTAGTAGGATGGGACAAGCTTGGGGCTTTTGTATCAAAATTTTACAAACCTGGGGATTTGGTGTTTAGCGATTATTACCAGATAGCTGGGGAACTTGCCTTTTACATGAAAGACCATCCTGAGGTATTTTGCATAAACTTAGGCACTAGAATGAACGAGTTTTACCTATGGCAACCTCTTATGAAAAACTATATAGGGCATGACGGCATCTTTGTAAGCGTCCATCCAATAGACCGAAAAGTTTTATCTGGCTTTCAAAAACTAATATATCACACTACCTACACGGTTTATTGGAGAGGAAAACCTATAGAGACCTACTATATATATGTATTAAAAGGCTACAACGGCCATATAAAGCAAGTGAAGACAAATAGCTATTGATAGTAGATGTGAAGTTTTTCGTTTTTAGATTATAATAATCTAAATTATAATAGAGGTATAATATGAGGTTTATAAATAGAGAAGAAGAACTCAAGACCTTGAAAGAAGAGTATCAGAAAGAAGGATCTTCCTTTGTAATAATATACGGAAGAAGGCGCACTGGCAAAACCACGCTTATAAAAAGGTTTATTGAAGGCAAAAAAGCTATATATTTTTTGGCAAACCTTCAGAGCTTAGATATCCAAATAGAGGAGTTCAAAAGCATAGCATACGATATTTTAAAGGATGAAATAATTTTGTCTATAAAGGATCTGAAAAGCGTTTTTAAATATATATCAAACAAAGCTAACAAGCAAAAGCTTATAATAGTAATAGATGAATTTCAATATCTTGCTGATGTGGATAACTCTATACCTTCTTTGTTTCAAAGCATATGGGACGAAATTTTAAAAGATAAAAACATCATGCTCATTTTATGCGGATCTCTGATTGGTCTTATGCACAAGCTTGCGTTATCTTATAAAAGCCCTCTTTACGGCAG
>NZ_JBMFST010000051.1:0-9985 GCF_049967395.1 Hydrogenobaculum sp.
GTAAAAGAAAATAGAAAAGTGGTAGGAAGACGAGTGTATATCAAAAAGGATGGAAACTTTTTACCAGTGCATGTAGTAGCAACAAAAGTAGAATTTGAAAATAACACCGGCAATGAACATATACTAGTAGTAGCAAGAGACATATCAAAAGAGTTAATCATAGAAGAAAAACTAAAAAATACAAACAAAGATTTAAATATGCTTTATTCTTTTATCACGGATCTTTCCAAAGCACATCAAGAAGATGAAGCTTACGATATACTTATTCATTACTTAAAGAGGTTAGGAATAGAATACGTACATATGTACAAGCTAAATCCATCTTTAAACAAAATTGTATCCTCTTATTTGCTAAAGACAAAAAGCATATATCAACCGCATGACGGGAACAACGTGTGGATAAGGGACTGTTTAGAAGATAATCCGTCTTTGTGTAAAGTTGTAAAATCTGGAACTACTTTAGCAGTTTCCAATATCAGCACAGATTACGGCTGTCCTAGGGTTGCTTTAGGATCCTCTATAAAATCTTATATGTGCGTACCTATTTTTATAGGCGGTGTTTATATAACAAACGCCACAGCTATCTTAACTCTAATGTCTTCTAAAGAGCATTTTTTCAATGAAGATATAAAAAATAAAATAAATAAATTTATAGAGGCTTTTATACCTGTAGTTAGCAACTTAAGACTCATAGAGATAAATAGAGAGCTTTCTATAAGAGACCCTCTTACAAACGCTTACAATAGGCGATTTTTAGACGAGGTATTGCAAAAGGAATTTCAAAAAGCTCTGAGATATAAAACCAAATTGTCGATTATTATGTTGGATGTAGATAACTTTAAAAAATTTAACGATACATACGGTCATAGAGCAGGAGATATGGCTTTACAGCATCTATCTAAAGTTATTCAAGAAAGCATAAGAGCTTCAGATATATTTGCTAGGTATGGTGGTGAGGAGTTTACAATAGTGCTTCCAGAAACACCTAAAGAATATGCAACCGAAACAGCAAATAGAATAAAGGATGCTTTATCAAGTAAAATGTTTTATGCAAACTATTTGGAACCTACAACTTTACCAAAAGATGCAAGTACGCTAAATACAGATGACATTTATGAGAAGTATTATATAACTGCGTCTTTTGGTGTGGCTACCTTTGATGACGATGCCAAAAACTTAGAAGAATTAATAAAAGTAGCTGATATGAGGCTATACAAAGCAAAAGAGTTAGGTAAAAATAGAGTGGTATATAATTAATAGATATAGGAGGTTTATATGGAACTGTTCAAAAAATATATAATTGAACTGGTGATTTATGTCACCTCTGTTGGATTATCGGTTATGGCTATGGGTTTTCTAGCAGACAGAAACTTCATATTTGGGAGTCTTTTTATGTTTATGCTCCTTCTTTTCCAGGTTTTTGTGATTTTAGGAGCCAAAGGAGATAAAGAATTTCCAAAAGCTTACGATAAGGATATAAAAGATGTAGGACTTTTTAATGCGCTTTTGCTTATATATTTTGGGGTTTTTACGGCTGGTATACTGATGTCTTTAGTTTAAGGCTTATGGAACTTTCAAAATATCTCGCAATAGTCGATGTTGATGTATTTAAAGACGATATAGTCGAAAAAACAAAGAAGATTGTAGAAACTTACAAACCAAGCATTATGCTAAGGGCTAAAAACTTGAAAGGAAAATACTTTTACGAGTATGCAAAAGCCATAAGAGATATCACGTTAAATTACGATGTTTTATTTTTTGTAAACGAGCGCTTTGATATCGCCATGGCGGTGGAGGCTGACGGTGTGCATCTTCCATCAAGCGCTATAGATATACCCGTTGTGAAAAGTGTATTTAAAAATAAAATAATAGGGTATTCTGCTCACTCGAAAGAAGACGCGCTGGAAGCTTTTAACAAAGGTGCTGACTATATAACGCTAAGCCCTATTTTTCCTACGAAAAGCCACGAAAACGCTAAGCCTCTTGGATTGGACTATTTAAAAGATGTTGTAAGATCTTCTAAAAAGCCCGTATACGCTCTTGGTGGTATTACAAAACAAAACATAGACGATGTGCTAAATACTGGTGTTTACGGTATAGCCTCTATAAGGTTTTTCCTATAAGAGTCGTTTGAAAAAGCGTGTGGCGCCTCTGTATTTGAAAAAGCCCGTAGCGCCTCTATACATTTGAAAAAGCGCTTTGCACCTCTACTCCACCCTGTAATTAATCGTTAGAGGTTGGTTGTTTCTTAAGATTTTAACGCTGAAGCTGCTGCTGTTTCTTAGGGTACCTAGTATTCTGAAGGCATCTTCTGGAGAGTTTAGACTTTCGTTGTTTATAGATAAGAGTACATCACCTGGTCTTATGCCCATTTGCGCAAACAGTGATCCTGGTTTTACGCTTTTAAACATAAAACCTTTTGAAGTAGGTACAAGGTCTATATCGCTAAACATTTTGTATGGATTTGATGTGATTTCAAGCAACTTGTTTCTATCTATGGTCATACTTGTGGTATTTTGATGTGAGTTATTAGACAAAAGCTCTTTTAAAGATGGAAGACCACTTGGGTTGGTGGTAGTAGTCCCTTTAGTGCCTTTTGAAAGTTTGAGAGTGAGAGATTTACCGTTGCTGCTTGCTATTATATAAAAAGGTTTTATCTGTTCTATTGTAAAACCACAAAAGTTGTCCCCCACCATAAGCACCTTTTTACCACAGCTAGAGTTTACAAGCACCATAGAATAAGCAGGATTTGTACTATAAGCTATAGCAAGCACCTCCATGCTCGAATTTGGCTTAGCGGTTTTAATGGTTTTCTCTTGATGAACAAACTTACCTACAGCTTCCATTAAATCATTTTCGTTAAAAGAAGCTGGTATTGTTGGTATTTCTTGATTTAACACAACTTTTAGGCTTTTAATGTTGTAATAAGAAGATAAAATGCTTGTAAGTATAAGCAAGATACCTACTGTTAGGCTATAGGTTGCGTAAAGCTTTTTCAAGGGCTTATCTCCATAAGAACATCAAAGTTTTGTTCTCCCGTATAGTCTTTAGCTTTTAAAAAAGCTATCTTAAAACCATCGTTTTCTATCTGATAAACTATGTTGGCAAGTGTTTTAACGTCGACGTTTGATGCTTTTATGTTGTAAAAACCGTTTTCATATTTTATATAATCGACTTTTGTATTTGAAAACAGGGCTCTAATATAATTTTCATTTAAAGTCTTTGTTTTTGGTTTGCCGTTTTTGATGAGAAAACTTATGCGTTCATACTGGGCTATCTCGTTGTACAGTTTTTCTTTTTCTTTTTTTACACTATTAAAAGCTACAAGAAAAATAGTTATAAAAATTACCGAATATAAAATATACCTTATCTTATATATAAAATAAACATACCTTGGTGATATTTTATCTATCTTCCTAAGCTCCATCTTTGAATCACCTCTTGTTTGTTTTCCTGACTTAGATTTCTTGAAGAAATAACATTCTCCAACGAGCTCAATTCATACGAGCTAATCTCTGATTTTACACTTAGGGCGTTATCTTTGTAAAAAAGCTCGTATACCTTTGCATCCGGTGGTAAGTTTTTATAGGCTTTTAGAAGAAGCTTAGAAAGTCTAAAGCTATCTTTTGGTATTATAGAAGCTTCTGTTTGCTCTTTTATATCCACTATCGGTGTGTTTGGAAAAGCTTTTTCAAAAACGTATTTCTCTTTGTTCCCTACCATCTTTATTTGATAATTTACCGACAAAAGAAATATTGCGTAGCTTATTAAAATCCCCACAACAAAAATCCCCATACTTACAAGCTCTTTTTTTAGCTTTTGGAAAGATATCGTTTGAATCCGATTAAACTTATCCTTTACCTTTTTTAAAGCACCGCCAAAAGCTATAAGCTCGCCCTTTTTAACGTATAGCATGGGCAAAGCTCTTAAATTTGGGACTTTGATATCCTCTATATCGTAAAGTATATCTCCTTCGATCGTGTTTAACCTATCGGCAAGTTCATCCTTGTCAAATATTACCTCATAATAGACAATATCTTTGTTCTCTACTCTACATAGCAAATAAGCGTAAACATCTTTAAACACCACATAAAGGTTGTCATACTGCATAACATCAAGAGCCCTCAAAAGAGCCAATGCCCATATATCTTCTACATCAAAATCTACAGGCTTTTTGGTTAAAAACCTATATCCGGATATATCAATTATGTTTAAGTTAGAATCGATGTTTGAAGTATCCTTTATTAAAATAGCATCTTTGACCGATAGCACCCTAACCGTTACATCTTCTTTGTCTTGACTCTCTAATATTTCAAAAGAATTTTTTGTTTTTCTTAGAATTACTGAACTGTCTAAATATATACCCTTTATGAGCATTTAATCATATTTTTTATCAGACCTTACTCTTATTACGGTGTGAAGATTCCCTCTTGGATGAAAATCTCCTATTACCTCTAAAAATTTTGGTTTTAAAAGCTCAAAAAGTTTGTTGTATATGGTGTTTGTAGCTGCTTCATGAGATATATACTGATTTCTAAAAGAATTTAACCATAGTTTTAAAGATTTTAACTCCACAATATATTCGTTTGGTATATATCTAATTTTAATAGTGGCATAATCAGGGTATCCAGACCTAGGGCAAAGACAACTAAACTCTGGAAAAGACATTTCAACGATGTAATCGTTTTCTTTTGATGGGTTTTCCCATGGTTCTAAAGCTGCTTTCTCTATCTCAATTTCACCGTACTTTTTCTCTTGTTGCATAATGGGTATAATGATAATACAAGTTAAAGGTTTTGTCAATCGTTGATTTTTAAAAGCTTATCTATATCCTCTTCTGGTAAAGGTTTTGACAGCAAGAACCCTTGCACATAGTCTACTCCCATATCTTTTAACATTTCGTATTGCTCTATGGTTTCTACACCCTCTGCTACATTTTTTATTTCAAACTCTTTAGATATATCTATAATAGCCTTTACTAAAGCCGCAGATTTTCTATCCTGAGTCATATTTTTTACAAAAGACATATCTATTTTTAATATATCCGCATTGAGGTCCTTTAAATAAGCTAAAGACGAATATCCTGTTCCAAAATCGTCTATGGATATCTTCGCATTTAGCTCTTTAATCTTATGTATTATTAGTTTTGCCTTTTCTATGTTGTCTATATAAAGCCTTTCCGTTACCTCTATTACCAAAGGCGCCGATAAGTTTTTTGTATAATAATATATATCATCTATAAAGTGAGGTTTGTTAAAAGTTTTCGCAGATATGTTTATGCTTATGGGCAAGTTCCATTTTTTAATCTTTTCTGAGACTTCTCTTAGGGCCCATCTTTCAAACATCTCTAGATACGGAGAACTCTCTAAAAAATCTATAAAATCTTTAGGATAATATATGTTGTCTTTATCTTTAATTCTAACAAGGGCTTCTAAGCCCATCACCTTACCGGTTTTTACATCAAAATAGGGCTGATAATGAAATATGAAAAGGTCGTCTTTTACAGCTTTTTCTATAAGAGATAGTGCTTTTGATATAAATTTTATTTGCTTTTCTAAGTCTTTATTGAAAAATTTTGTGACATCTTCATTTTCTTTTTTAGCTAGCTTGATAGCCAAACTTGCATTCTCTAAAAGAGCTTCTATGCTTTCTCCATCGTTTGGATATATAGCCAATACGCTATGAAAATGAAGTTTGATGGTTTTACCATCTATAAAGAATTCTTTTTTTATAAGCGATTCTATGTTATTTACATAACTCATAAGCTTACTTTCCTCTATATCGATAAACAAGATAGAAAACTCGTCTGCTCCGGTTCTTGCTATTATATCCTCTTCTTTAATATAACTTTTTATATTTTTCGCAACTTCTTTTAAGATCTTATCTCCAAATTCTATTCCGTAGGCTTTATTGTAGTAAGAAAAATTATCTATATCTATAAGAAGCAATGCTGCCATATTTTTTGTACTTGAAAGGGCTTCAGAAGCTTTGAATATAAAACTATTTATGTTGTAAAGCCCTGTTACGATATCGTAATACTTTATCTTATCTATTTCCTGAGATAAGGTTTTCTCCGCAGTTATATCCTTTCCTATAGAAACAAACTTCTTTGTCCCATCTTTTAACTCTATAGGTATTATTACTTGGTCTAAATAAAAGATTTCTCCATTCTTCTTTCTATTTATAATAATACCCTCAAACTTTTTGTTATTTAATATGGTATCCCATAGTTTTTTATAAAACTCTTTGTCCTGATAACCAGATTTGAACATAGATGGTTTATTGCCCAATATCTCTTCTTTTGTATATCCACTTAGCTTTAGAGCATAATCGTTTATATATTCAATCTCTCCTTTGTCGTTTGTGATAACAACCCACTCTTTAGAGTTTTCTATAGATATCCTTAGTATTTTGTTCTCTTTTATATCTTCTAACTTTTCTAAGGCGTAGCTTATCTCCTGTTGTATCTCTTTAAGTATGTATTTTGTTTCTTCGTTAAAATAGTCAAGCTCTGGTTTACATATTGTAAGTACCGCTACCACTTTGCCTTTGTTGTTTATTGGGATTGCTGCAAAAGATTTTGAATATTCTTTTGAGTTTTCAACAATTATTTTTCCTTCTTTATAAGCTTTTAACGTTAATTCTTTGGTTAAACTAGACTCTTTTGCCTCAGCGTTTTCAGTACCGCAGCTAAACGCTTTCTTTAGTTCACCATTTTCATCTGGTAGGCTTACATAAACTAGTTTAGTATAACCGTTCTCCACTAACAAACTACATATGTTTTTATATAACTCTTGTTCTGTATCTATGCTTATTGCCGCATGTATCAATTTTGACAACATGATATATAGTTTTTCTAACTTGATTTGTTTTGTGACATCAATAAAAAGCGATAATCCTTTAAAACCGTTGTTATAGTAAATTGTTTCTTCCAATACGTTAAAGTATCTGTTGTTTATTTTTAACTCTTTATAATCTTTTCTAAAATAGTTTCCTTTTTCTCTATTTTCTAAATCTTTTCTTACCTCTTCTGTTTTTTCTTTAAATAAGTTTTCTATATTATTATCTTTAACTAGCTCTCTCATAAGAGGATTCTTGTACAATACATTCTTGCCGTAGATAGCAAGCCCTATATCTTCTGAATTAAATATAGTACTTACCACATCAAAAAGGTTTCTTATTTTGTTTATGCTTTTAACATCTATCTCAAATTTCATATTTTGTAAAAATTCCTCTTCTTCAACAAGCTCAAAATTATCAATTTTTAAAAGTACACCTTTTAATTTTTCGTACAAATGAGGTTTTACCATGAAAAAGTGTGTGAAATTTGTTTTTATTTCTTTTACTACAGGTATTTCACCATAAGCATCTTTTAAATAAAGATAGCTATCTTTATAAATTATTCCAAAATCTGCTTCTTTGCTTATAACGGCCTTATATATATCTTTTTGAGTCTTTTTTAACTCAAACCTAACATTTTCAAAGTTTATTTCGTCCAGAGTTAATATAGGTATTATATAAAAAGCGGGTCTTAACGATGTAACGATTGTATCGTTTTCTTCTATTTGTTCTTTAAAACCCACTATCAAGAAACTGTCTATTTCTCCTTTTATCCTACCAAGAGGTTTATAACCATTTTTATATAACTCATATGCTTTTTCTACATATGTATACACCAAATCGCTATTTCCCTCATCGATATTTTCTACATCCTCTTTATAATCCTTAACACCTTCAAATACTACATCATCCTTTAAAATAGATGATATATAACCTGCTGTCTTATGCCATTTCTCCAAACCTTCTTTAAACTCTGTATCGTGAGGACACACTTCAAACCTTATCATATAACACCTACATAAGAATATTAATATATCATATATTTCGTTTGTATTTTATAATTATTCTTATGTTTTCTGCTTTTAAGATATTTAAAAGTCCATATCTAAACGGTGTTTTGTTTTCGCTGGCATGTTTTTTACCTATCTATCTTTCTAAAAGCCCAAGAATCTCCAACATCCCTATAAAAACTGTAAATCTTACCAAAGCATACGTATCCATTGGCAAAGAATCTAAAATTGCCTACGTCGTTTTGGCTTCAGACCCTAAAACGTTAAATCCAGTGCTAGCTCAAGAAACATCTTCCACAGACGTGATTGCCCCTCTTTTTAACGGGCTTACAAAACTTAATTTAAAAGATATGAGTGTAAAACCAGAACTTGCTTCTTCTTGGAAGATACTAAACAACGGAAAAACCTACATAGTTTACCTTAAAAAAGGTTTAAAATGGTCAGATGGGAAACCATTAACCGCTTACGATGTAGCTTTTACCTACAACGATATATATTATAATCCTCATATTCCAAATTCTATAAAGGATACGTTGTCGGTGAATGGCAAACCCTTCAAGGTAAAAGCGCTAAACAAAAATACAGTAGAGTTTGACTTGCCCCATAAGTTCGCGCCGTTTTTACAAGCTATAAGCGCGCCCATACTACCAAAGCATATATTAGAACAAGCTGTAAAACAAAATACCTTTAATACGTTTTGGAGCGTATCTCAAAAACCTTCACTGATAGTAGGCTCCGGCCCTTACAAACTTGTTAAATACGTAAAAGGTCAATATGTGGAATACGAAAGAAATCCCTATTATTATAAAAGCTCAAAAAAGCTTCCATATATAAAACGTATCGAAGCTTTTATAATTCAAAATAAAAATATAGCTCTTATGCAATTTTTAGAAGGAAATATATCTTACCTTGGACTATCACCAGAGGATTTATCTTACTTTGCTTTAAACAAGCCAAAAACCCCAATAACAGTATACGATTTAGGGGATACTCCTACCATAACGTTTATAACCTTTAACCAAAATCCTAACGCCCATATACCAAAATACAAGCTAAGATGGTTTCAAAACAGACTTTTTAGGACAGCCATATCTTACGCCATAGACAGAAAGACAATAGCCTCGATGGTTTACAACAACATGGCAAGCCCCCTTTACGGACCTATAACCCCAGCTAACAGACCTTACTATAAAAAGGGTTTATTCAAAAAATTTCCTTTTAACCTGCAAAAAGCCAAAAAACTTCTTATAAAAGCAGGATTTTATTATAAACACAAGAAACTTTACGATAGATACGGCCACAGAGTAGAATTTAGCCTTATCACAAACTCAGATGCCCAAGATAGAAAATATATAGGAGCCATTGTGAAAGAAGACTTGGAAAAAATAGGTATAAAAATTATATTTCAACCAATAGATTTTAACTCTTTGGTATCTAAACTTACAACACCACCTTATCAATGGGAAAGTGTTTTGATAGGGCTTACTGGTTCTATTGACCCAAACGATGGTAAAAACGTTTGGTATTCAAGCGGTTCTTTACACATATGGCACCCTTTAGAGAAAAAGCCAGCCACCATATGGGAAAAGGAACTTGACGTACTCTTTGACGAAGGAGCCAAGACTACAAATATTAAAAAACGTATAGCCATTTACAGAGCCGCCTTTTATCTCATAGAATATTACCAACCTATGGTTTTTATAGTCACTCCTAAAAGCCTAATATCTTCAAAATATTATATGAAAAACTTTTATCCTACAGTTTGGGGCTTTTACAAAAAAGATTATATGTATATTGAAAGGTAAAAATTATCAGTTTATACGATTTTCTTCTCAGGGTCTTGTTAAGTATTTTGTTAACTCTTAAACATATAAGCGAATTTTACACTGTCAGAAATTTGAAAAAAAATCGGTTTAAAATATGATATAATAGTGCAAAATCGTTGGAGGTGTTTTATGTTAGAAAAAGCAATTTACAAGTCTTTTAAGCAAGTAGTGATAAGCTTGTCATTTTTGGGGCTTCTTGGGACGACATTTGCTGATACAAAGGTAAAAGAAATGCAACTTCCGGTACCAAAATGCTCAAGCCCTATTTACAACGTGTCTATCATGGATTTTAGCTGTAAAGCTGCCGCT
>NZ_JBMFST010000052.1:0-9481 GCF_049967395.1 Hydrogenobaculum sp.
GCAGGGGCAGCTGGAGCAGGGGCAGCAGGTGCGGCAGCAGGGGCAGCAGCAGCAGGAGCTATGAGCATAGGCACAATAGCTACAGTAGCAGCGGTAGGTGCGGCGGCAATAGGTGCGGCAGTAGCGGCTACTGGCTCATCTACTACAACATCAACTCACGCAACAACTACAACAGCTCACCACTAATAAACGTTTGAGGATTTGGTGAGGATAAAAGGAAGCGCTAAAAATACAGTATTTTTTATATTAATAGGGGTGTTTTCTTTATCACCCCTTATACCATACAATATTTCTTACGCTCAAGAATCTCAAAGGTTAAAAGAAGAAGAAGTATTAGATACAGCCACAAAGCTTTTTAAAGCAATGGAAAGAAAACATTTAAAAAAAATATGGCAGCTTATAAGTAAAAAATCAAAGAAAGATATTGTAGAACTTGTTTATAAGACAATGTTAAAAAACAACGTAAAAACTTATACAAAAGAAGATATAGAAAAAGATTTTGAAAATGGAGGTCCTATAGCAAAAGCTTTCTGGGATGGTTATCTTAAAAATTTTGACCCAAAGAAAGTTTTAGATGAAAGTAGGTGGGAAAAGGTGAAATTTGATGACAATAAAGCAAAAATCAAAATAAAGTACAAGAAAGGAAAGCTTCCATTTTATCTAAAAATGTACAAAGAAGACAACGATTGGAAAGTAGGCCTTGTTGAAAGTTTTGGGTTATAATAATATATAGCATGTCAAATGAAAATGTAAATTCACAAATTGCAACATCTCAAGAAGAAGAGATAAATTTATTAGATATATTTATAATCCTTTTAAAGCATAAAAAACTTATAATATCAATCACAGGAATAGCAGCCATACTTAGCGTAATAATAAGTCTTATATTACCACCGGTTTACGAAGCAAAAACAAGCATAATGCCCCCTCTTGGTATAAGTAAAAGCTCTGGTTTATCGGCAGCTGCAGCAGCCTTTGGACTTGGTGCTATGGCCAAAAACCCTTCAGATGTGTATGTAGACCTTCTTAAAAGCAACTTTGTAGTAGACAACATAATAAAAGAATTTAACCTCATGAAGCTATACAAAGCAAAAAACATAGATATAGCAAGAAAGGACGTCTTAGACCATCTTGATGCAAAAGCTGATCTCAAAACTGGCATCATAACAATAGGATATAAAGATAAAGACCCTAAAAGATCGGCAGAGATTGCAAACGCTTTTGTGGATCAGCTTAGATATTTAAACAACCATCTTGCAGTGACAAAAGCAGCGGTAGAAAAAAGATTCTTCCAAAAAGAGTTAAAAAAAGCTTATAAAAAACTCTTGGAAGCTGAAAAGAACGCTGAGAGCTTTCAGAAAAAAACCGGGGTGATAGAACTAAAACCTCAAGCCCAAGCTTCTATAAACACAATAGCAAATCTAAAAGCCCAAATAGCAGCCCAAGAGGCAAAGTTAGCGGCTATGAGCACATACGCCACTCCTCAAAATCCAGAGTATAAAAAAACCGAAGCTTCTATAGCAAGCTTGGAAGCTGAACTATCATCTCTTGAGTCAAATGCAAAATCAAGCGCTTTGCCTTCTATTAAAAAAGTCCCAGAGGTCTATGGGAAATATATAAATATCCAAACTGAGCTTGGTTTTAGAAAAGCTGTATACGATATGCTTTTAAAACTCTATCAGCAAGCTTCTATTCAAGAGGCAAAAGGCGCTCCGCTTATACAAGTAATTGACAAAGCCACACCCCCTCACATAAGGATAAGCCCCAAAAGAACACTCATAGTAATAGTTTCTACCATGGCGACATTTTTTATATCTATTTTTATAGCTTTTATAAAAGAAGCTATAGAAAGAATGTCCCAAAACGAAGAAGATAGAAAAAGGTTGGAACTAATAAAACAATACGCTTCTTTTGGTAGAAAAGCCAAATCATAAAACTAAGCAGATTGTTTCGCAAAGGTTTCGTATATTTGATATAATAATAAATTATTAACTTTGAGAGGTAAAGCTATGGGTAGTAAGAACGCAGCAAGATTACAAGATTTGATGCTCAACCAAATAAGAAAGTCTAAAGTAAAAGTATCTATATATCTTTTAAACGGTGTAAGGTTGCAAGGTAAGGTAAGGTCTTTTGATCTTTATACGATACTCATAGAAGATGGCAAACAACAAACGCTTGTTTATAAACACTCGATAACCACAATAATACCGGCTGAAAGGATAGACTTAAGCTTCAATGAGATAGACGAAGAGGAAGAAGAAAACTACAACATATAAATTTCATCTTGATTTCACTTTTTTAGTTTATACTAATGTAATGGACTTAAATGTGCCAAAACATATAGCTATAATAATGGATGGTAACGGAAGATGGGCTCAAGAGAAGGGAAAGAGTAGATTTTACGGACACTATGCAGGGGCTGAGGTAGTGGAGCCTGTCACTTTAAAAGCCAAAGAACTAGGGGTAAGTTACCTTACGCTCTTTGCTTTTTCAACAGAAAATTGGAAAAGACCAAAAGAAGAGATAGATGTGCTTTTTAAGCTTTTTAAAGAATACCTTATAAGAAAAGAAGAAAGCATATTAAAAAACGGCATAAAGATGAAATTTATAGGAAGAAAAGATAGAATACCAGAAGAGCTTCTTCAATACATGGAAGATATAGAGCAAAAAACCAGAGAAAATAGTTCAATAACACTTACGCTAGCTGTAGATTACGGTGGACTTGACGATATCACAAGAGCCTTTAACAAGCTTTTAGCTAAAAAAAATAAAATAACCCAAGAGGACATAAAGAAAGCCTTGGACACGTACTTTTTGCCAGCGGTAGACCTTCTTATAAGGACTGGTAATGAAAAAAGAATATCTAACTTTTTACTTTGGGATTTGGCTTACGCTGAGCTTTTTTTCTGCGAAAAATACTGGCCAGATTTTACACCAGAAGACCTTTGTATGATAGTGGAAGATTTTTCTAAAAGAAAAAGGCGCTTTGGAGCAGTGCAACCGGTAGATATGATATAATAAAAAATAAGGCGCGTAGCTCAGTTGGGAGAGCGCAGGCTCGACACGCCTGAGGTCAGGGGTTCGATCCCCCTCGTGCCTATTGATAGACAAAAGGAGGAAACATGAGCAAAATAATAGATGTAAGGGCAAGAGAGGTGCTTGATTCAAGAGGCAATCCCACCGTAGAGACAGAAGTTATACTAGAATCAGGAGCCAGCGGAATAGCTATAGTACCAAGCGGGGCTTCCACCGGTTCAAAAGAAGCTTTAGAGCTAAGGGACAAAGACGAAAGGTATATGGGGAAGGGCGTGCTAAAAGCCGTAGAAAACGTAAACAAAGAAATTGCAAAAGCTATAATAGGTATAGATGCGTCAAATCAAACGGAGCTTGACCTTACACTTATAGAACTAGACGGCACTGACAACAAATCAAACTTAGGAGCAAACGCAATACTCTCAGTAAGCATGGCTAGTGCAAGAGCGATGGCCAACGAGCTTGGTATACCTCTTTTTGCATATTTAGGAGGTATTTTTGCAAGAAAGTTACCAGTGCCTCTTATGAACATAATAAACGGCGGAGTGCATGCAGACAACCCACTTAGCATTCAAGAGTTTATGATAGTGCCTTACGGAGCTGAGACATTTTCAGATGCTCTTAGGATGGGGGCTGAGACGTTTCACACGCTTAAGAGCTTGTTAAAAGAAAATGGTTTTGCCACTTGCGTGGGTGATGAAGGTGGTTTTGCACCAAACTTAGAATCCACAGAGAAAGCTATAGAGTTTATATTAAAAGCCATAGAAAAAGCAGGATATACCCCTGGAGAAGATATCGCTATAGCTCTTGATTTTGCAGCATCAGAGTTTTACAAAGACGGTATATACACTATAGACGGTAAAAGCTACGATAAAGAAGGACTTTTAAACTTTTGTATAAAGCTTTTAGAAAACTATCCGATAATATCTATGGAAGACCCAGCTTCAGAAGAAGACGAAGAGGGTTGGCAACTGCTCACAGAAGAACTAAGCGATAGGGTGCAGCTTGTGGGTGACGATTTGTTTGTTACAAACCCAAACATCTTTTTAGAGGGCATAGGTAAAGGCATGGCAAACGCGATACTCATAAAGTTAAACCAAATAGGCACTCTCACAGAGACTATGGAAACCATAGCCATAGCAAAACAATACGGCTACAACGCCATAGTATCCCACAGGTCAGGAGAAACAGAAGACACGTTTATAGCTCATTTGGCTGTAGGTACAAACGCAGGACAGATAAAAACAGGCTCTTTATCAAGGTCTGAAAGGATAGCAAAATACAACGAGCTTTTAAGGATAGAAGAGTATCTTGGGTACGGAGCCCAATATGCGTCAAAAGAAGAATTCTGGCCGTTTTTACAGTAATTTAATTGTCGTAAGCTTTTTTCTGCTGTCGGTATTTTATACGATATGGAATATCTTCATCAGTTCCTCCAACATATTTTCGCTGATAGCTTTGAAAAGAGCCAGCAGTCCAATAGAAGCTCTTCTAAAAAAAGAAGAGGATAGATATCAATATCTTTATGCAAAAAAACAGCAAATAGACGAAAATCCCAACTTCTTTATGAAAAAGTTTGCCACAGAGTACATGCAGATGCAAAGGCCCAACGAAAAAATAATAATACTTCCAAAAAGCTTATGGTTTAAAAAGCCAGAAGATGATAAAAGCGATGAATCCTCAAAATAGTTTACCCAATCAACTGTTGGGATTCTTACCTTTTCATATAAACCTATCAAGCCTTATGTATGCAATCATCGTAGATACGATAATCTACTTCGCCACCATATGGGCTATGATCTACATATCTCACAAATACGACGCTATACATCTGAGAAAACCAGCTATTTTGAGCTATACTTTACTTAGTTTATTCTTTATAAGTATTATCAAGTTTGCACTTTTGTCTTTGGCTTTTATAGGTATAACATATTTATTGTCAAACCTAACTTAAACCTATGCTAAAATATTTACAATGGATAATTTGCATGGGCTTACACAAGAAGAGTATGAAACTATAAAATCCCTCATAGGTAGAGAGCCAAACGATATAGAGCTTGGTATATTTGGGGTTTTGTGGTCTGAACATTGTTCTTATAAAAGCTCAAAACCCCTTCTTAAAAAATTTCCAACAGAAGCCCCATATGTGGTTCAAGGCCCTGGTGAAAACGCCGGTGTTATAGAATTAGAAGATGTATGGGTTGCTTTTAAGATAGAAAGCCACAACCATCCGTCTTTCATAGACCCTTTCAACGGAGCAGCCACTGGAGTAGGTGGAATAATAAGAGATATAATGTCTATGGGGGCAAGACCCATAGCGATACTTGATTCACTTAGATTTGGAGAAACCTCTAAGAGGATAACAAAAGGTGTAGTAAAAGGCATAAGCCACTACGGAAACTGCATAGGCATACCTACCGTTGGCGGTGAGACGTTTTTTGATAGTTGCTACGAAAAAAATCCTCTTGTAAACGCTTTTTGCATAGGTATAATGCCAAAAGATAGAATGTACAAAGCAAGAGCTACAAAAGTAGGCCAGCTTCTTTTTCTAATAGGCTCATCCACTGGAAGAGATGGAATACACGGGGCTACAATGGCAAGCTCTCAGTTTGATGAAAAAGCCTTAAAAAAGCGTTCCAACGTCCAAATAGGTGATCCTTTTTACGGCAAAAAACTTTTAGAAGCTATAATGTATGTGGCAGAAAATCAATTGGTGGTAGGTATACAAGATTTAGGAGCTGGTGGTATAGCTGGTGCTTGCTTTGAAGTGGCCTACAAATCAAATATGGGCGTTGATA
Organism: Hydrogenobaculum sp.; assembly: GCF_049967395.1. Taxonomy (NCBI): domain Bacteria; kingdom Pseudomonadati; phylum Aquificota; class Aquificia; order Aquificales; family Aquificaceae; genus Hydrogenobaculum; species Hydrogenobaculum sp. The sequence continues at coordinate 5,832 of NZ_JBMFST010000052.1, forward strand.
TAAGCCTAGACGAAGTCCCACTTAGGGAAAAAGACATGAACGCCTACGAAATACTTCTTTCAGAAAGCCAAGAAAGAATGCTCCTTATAGCCGAAAAAGAAAATTTGCAAGAGCTGATAAACATAGCAAACAAATTCCATCTTTCTTGGTGTGTATTGGGAGAGACCACCGCATCAAACACGGTAAACGTATATTTTAAAAATGAAAAAGTGGCATCTTTAGACTATAAAATAGTAGCAGAAGGTGTGCCAAGCTGTTATATAGCACCTTCTAAGACATTTACGCCATCAGAAGAAAAGTTTTTACCAGATAAAGTAGATCTAAAGGAACTATTTTTAAAAGTAATATCAAACCCAAACATAGCTTCAAAAGAGCATATATACACTCAATACGATTTTGAAGTAGGTACAAACACAGTTTTAGGACCTTCAAGCGACGCTGCAGTTTTAAGGATAAAATGGCCCTTAAGACCAGCGGTAAAGTCAGAACAAGGAATAGCTATAAAAGCCGATGGAAACGCTTACTATATGGAAGCAGACCCTTACGAAGGTGCAAAATGGACTATAGCAGAATGCGTTAGAAATCTAGCCTGTGTAGGAGCAAAAGCTCTTGCTTTTAGCGATTGTTTAAACTTTGGAAACCCAAGAAGAGAAGACGTTGCCATAAAGATGGAGCTTTGTGTAAGCGGTATGGCAGATGCCATGAAAGAGTTTTCAATACCTGTTATAAGTGGCAACGTATCGTTATACAACGAAACCGTTGAAGGCAACACCATCACAAACGTTATGCCAACACCCGTGGTGGTGGGGGTTGGAGTCTTAGAAGATGTGCATAAGCATATGGACCATAGGTTTAAAAAACCATCTAGTTTATTTCTTATAGGAAATTTAAACCAAGAGTACACTCTAAACGGTTCCCTCGTGCAAAAAATTTTAACCGGTGGCGTAAAAGGTGCTCTTACGAAGGTAGATATCGAAAAAGAAAAGCTTTTATCTAAGCTTCTTATAAGCCTAATACAAAAAGACCTCATACTATCGGCTCACGATGTATCGATGGGCGGTCTTATAACAAACATATTTGAAAGTTTGGTAGATACAAACTTAGGAGCTTATATAAGCCTTTACGTAGACGAAGAACCAACTATGTTTTTATTTGCAGAAAACCCCACAAGAGTGGTGGTAAGCGTAGACCAAGATTTAGAAGAGCAGTTTAAAAATGTAGTGGAAGAAACCACCCTTGATTGGATGCTCATAGGAAGCATTGTACCAGAGAAATCTTTTACCGTAGAATACAACGGCAGAGAGCTTATAAGATGTGATTTAGAAATGGCAAAACATATATGGAAAAACAGCCTAAAAGATTTCTTCTAATATACTTTATCACATTTCTAACGGTATTTATCTTAGACGAGATGACGAAGATAGAGATAAGACATATGCTAAAACCAAATGAAAGCATAGATGTACTGCCCATACTAAAAATAGTGCTTATATACAACAAAGGTATCGCTTTTGGTATGCTATCTAACTTGGGTGGCGCATTTAGAGTGTTGCTCTTGGAGATCCTTCCGATTATAGCAATATTTGTAAGTGGTTTTTATGCTTTTAAAAGCAAAGATACAAAAATAAGTATACTAATGGGTATGCTATCAGGCGGGGCTTTTGGGAATTTGTTTGAAAGAGTGTATTACGGCAAAGTTACAGACTTTTTGTATTTTCATATAGAAAATCACTATTGGCCAGCTTTTAACGTGGCAGACAGTGCAGTGAGTCTGTCTATAGCAGGGCTTATTTTATTATCCTTAAAAGAGCGTGAAGGATAATATGGCGAAGGTAAAAATATGCGGTATCACAAACTTAGAAGATGCTATCTTAGCTCAAGAACTAGGAGCCGATTTCTTGGGTTTTATACTTTATCCCAAAAGCCAAAGATACATAGATGTTGAAAGTGCCATTAAAATAAAAAAGCATTTAAAAATACCAACAGTAGCTGTTGTGGTAAATGAACCCATTGAAAAAATTAAAGAGCTTCTTAACCAGTTTGATTTTGTCCAGCTTCATGGAGATGAAGATTGCGCTTTTAGCATATCAAATAGACTTATAAAGGTTTTTAGAATAAAAGATACTTTGCCAAACATAGAAAAATGCTGGGACGAAAATATGCTTTTGTTTGATACGCTATCAGATAAATACGGAGGCACTGGTAAAAGCTTTGACTGGAATATACTAAAAGCTTTAAAAAGAGATTTTTTTGTATCAGGTGGGCTAAACGAAAACAACGTTTACAATCTAAAAGATATAAAACCTTACGCTGTTGATGTGGCTTCTGGTGTTGAGGCAAAACCCGGCAAAAAAGACCCAAAGAAGCTAGAAAATTTTATAAAAAGTGCAAAAAAAATATGAATATAGCGATATTTGTATCAGGAAGAGGTTCAAACTTAGAGGCTATACTAAAAGCCAAAAAACAAGGATTTTTAGATTCAAACTTTTACGTAATCTCAAACAATCAAAACGCAAAAGCCCTTGATATAGCAAAACACTACGATACAGCTTCATTTTATTTTGAACCAAAACCAAAATCTTTGTTTGAAGAAAACGCTTTGAGGCTTTTAAAAGAAAAAAACATAGATTTTATAGTGTTGGCAGGGTTTATGGCGATACTCTCAAAAGATTTCATAAAAGAATATCCTCATAAAATAATAAACATACACCCATCCCTTCTTCCAGCTTTTAAAGGCATAAACGTCCACAAAAGAGTGATAGAATCTGGTGCAAAGTTTAGCGGTGCCACAGTGCATTTTGTAACAGAAGAAATAGACGCCGGTTGCATCATAGCCCAAGCCATCACCCCCATAGACCAAGAAGACACCGAAACCACCCTAGAGCAAAAAGTCCTAAACCTAGAGCACAAGCTCTTACCCCAAGTAATAAAATGGATAGAGCAAGGCAGAGTGTTTATAAAAGATAAAAAAGCCTACGTAAAATATGCCAAATACGGCTCTTATCCTTTTAATCCTGAGTTGGAGATTTGAAAACAATAGTTTACAAACAGCTTATTGGTAAATAAATCCTCTTAGCTTAGGTAAAACTCTTAGCTTATTGCTTTCTCTACGATATCTTTTATCTCTCTTGCCCAATTTATGGCCTGTTCTGCGTCTTCTTTAGTATACTCCTCCGATGGAATAAAATCTTCCATGCCGTAAAAAGATATCTCTCTTTCTTTTCTCAACGTCCTAGATATTTGTTTAATCTTTGTAATATTTGAACTTATTATATCCGGAAATACATTTAAATTTTCTTCTATAAACTTTGAAACGTCGTGAACTTTTGGTATATCGAGTCCATATGCCATTATTAAAGCTTTTAAAAGTAGCTCTACCACTTCTTGAGCTTCTCTTACAACATCCGCATAATCTTGTTCAGATTTTAAAAACTCTAAAGCTTTTAACCTCTTTTCAGAACGGATTAAATAATCTTTTACCAACCTATGCCTTTGCATTTAAAATTCTCCAATATTTTATGCCTTTGTTTAGTTCAATTATCTCACCGCTTTTAATTTTATTTTCTATACTACTTTTCATAGCTTTTACAATGCCTGATTTATCGTAAAGCGTAATATAACTATCAAATATCCCAAGGTAAACCGGATGA
>NZ_JBMFST010000053.1:0-9324 GCF_049967395.1 Hydrogenobaculum sp.
CTCTTCTCCTACTTCTAAGTTCTCAAGCTCTGGAACATAGTATCTATTTTTCATAAACATCTTTATCAAAAACGTAGGTGTCCCTGTTTCAAACCAATACGGTTTAAACATCTTCTTGTCAAACAACAACAGTATATCAAACGGATTGTAAACGCTCTCCCCAAGCCAACTGTAACCGTTGTACCACTCTTTTACCTTCTCTTTGTCAAAATCCTTTATCCTATCGTAAAACACGCTTTCAAGTTCAGATTGCGTATAACCACATATCGTAGAAAAGTTCCTATCTATGGTAATATCGTTTAACTGATTCAACCCACTAAATATAGACACCTTAGAAAACCTTGATACACCTGTAAGAAATACAAGCTTTAGGTAGGGATCAGATGGCTTTAGTATCTCAAAAAACTTTTTTAGTATCTCTCTATTTTGCTTTGCCTTTTCTACATCTTCTATTACATCAAGTATGGGCTTATCGTATTCATCTATAAGCACCACCACCTTTTCGTTGTATTTTTCGCATAGCTTTTGGATGAGCTCTTGGAATTTTAGAGGTATAAGTTTTTTGCTCAGTTCTATCTGATACTTTTTAGCTATATCTTCTAAAAACGAATTAATAGATTCTTTAAGATTTTCCACCGTGTCAGGATAAGCTTGGCTTAAATCAAGCCTTATCACCGGATACCTTTTCCCCCAATCCCAATTTTCATATAGATACAACCCTTTAAAAAGCTCCTTGTTGCCAGAAAACGCTTCTTTCAAGGTATCAAGAAAAAGAGATTTGCCAAACCTTCTTGGACGAGATAGAAAATAGTACCCGCCCTCTTCTAATTTTTTAACAAACATAGTTTTATCTACATAATAGTAGTTGCCGTTTCTTATTTTCTCAAAGGTTTGTATGCCTATTGGTAGATGCTTCATAATATATCATTATACCTTTGCTGTTATTTTTATGCTTTTAATAGCTGTGTTCTTGTTGTTTAAAAAGAAGCTTTAGCAATTTTAAAGCTATTTTTGGTTTTGCTACACCGCATTTAGGATTTATGCTTTTAACCAGGTCTATGGCGGGTGTCCCCACTATCCATAAATGCTTTTTGGTTGCTATTTCTGACGCTTGCTTGTAATTCCGATATTTTTGAAAGAGATGCTGCTACAAAAAGCAATATCATAAAGAATATGTTGTAAAAAAATTATTGCCTATGATAAAAGCTCTTGAAACTAACGGATTTATTATTTTAAAATCTAATGCATGAGATACGATATAGTAATCGTTGGTGGTGGACCTGCTGGACTTTCTTGTGCTATTACAATAGGCTCTGCGGTAGAACATGATATGGAATTTGCCAAGGGTAAAAAAGTGCTTGTTATAGATAACGGAAATTCTGATCTTAAAAGCGCAAAATTAAACAACGTCCCCGGTGTAAAAAGAGGTACTTTAGGTAAAGAGCTTTTGGAAGATATAAAAAACCAAGCAAAAGAGTACGCTTGTGTAGAAATATTGGAAGATACCGTCCAAAAGATTTTAAAAAATAACGGCTTTGTAGTGCAAACTGCTTCTGGTAACACTTTTGAAGCTGATTTGGTAGTCTTAGCCTCTGGTTTTAAGGCTTTTAATATAGAAGGTATAGAGTTAGATGTTGTGGAAAACCCTCTTTCTCCTAAACCTGGAAGGGTGATGATAAAAACAAGCAAAAGCTACGAGGCTCTTGATAAAAATGCCAACGTTGTAGAAAATCTTTATGTAGCAGGGCTTTTGGCAGGTTTTAGCTCTATGTTTAGCTGTGCGGCTGGTTCTGGTGTGCAAGTAGGGATAAATATATTAAACAAATACGCTGGAAAACCGATAGTAATTCACGACGTCCCATAATATTTATTAGACTTTTTGTTTTGAGACTTCTTTTAGACTTTTATGATAAAATAATATCGTTATGTTAAAAGCTTTTAAAAGAATATTTGTATTGTTTTTAGGGATAACTTCTTTGGCTTTGGCATGGCACAGAAAGTATGAGCCCATGTCAAACTGCGATGTTAATTCTATTACTGCAGATGCCAGTTCTTATGTTGGTGATATAAAAGATATAAAGGTATCTCACACTAGAAAGGGTTGTCTTTACACTGTAAAAGGGAACAACGGTATAGCAAAATTTGATGATGATGGCAATCTTTTGTACTACAAGAAAAAAAGATGAGAGCGGCGGTACTTGGTTCTGGGGCTAGAGAGCACGCTATAGTTTGGAAATTACGACAAGACCCACGTATAAAAGAAATATTTGTTTTTCCTGGAAACGCTGGTACTTCTAAGATAGCCAAAAATATAGAACTTAATGCCAGCAATATAGAAGATATAGCAACATTCATAATAGAAAATAGGATAGATGTGGTTATACCAGGTCAAGAAATATACCTTGTAAAAGGCATAAAGGATTTACTGGAAGGCAAAGCTTTTGTGTTTGGACCCTCCAAAAGGGCTGCTATGCTTGAAAGTTCAAAAGATTTTGCGAAAGCTTTTATGTCAAAATATGAAATACCCACCGCTAACTATGGTAGCTTTACAGACCCTAAAAAAGCATTAAATTTTATAGAAGATATAGGCTATCCTGCTGTTATAAAAGCCGATGGACTTGCCTCTGGTAAAGGTGTAGTTATAGTAAATTCAAGGCAAGAGGCTAGCCAGGTTTTAGAAGATTTTATGGTAAAAAATAAACTGGGGGAATCTGGGAAAAAAGTAGTGATAGAAGAGTTTCTAAGAGGTGAGGAAGCTTCTTACATAATAGCTATAAAAGATGGTAAGTTTGGCGTAATGCCCACATCTCAAGACCACAAAAGGTTAAAAGACAACGACGAAGGACCAAACACCGGTGGTATGGGTGCATACTCACCAGCCCCTATAATAAACAGCGAAATGGATTTAAAAATAAAAGAAAGCATTGTAAAGCCTATCATGAAAGGCTTGGAACAAGAAGGATTTAACTATACGGGGTTTTTGTATATAGGGCTTATGATATCCGATGGTAAGCCTTATGTTTTAGAGTTTAACGTAAGATTGGGAGACCCTGAAGCCCAAGTGCTCATGATGAGGCTTGAAAAAGATCTAATAGATATAATTCACAATCCAGAAACGTTAAAAGATGGTATATCTGAAGAGTTTGCGGTGGGAGTTGTGATGGCTTGTAAAAACTATCCATATGGAAACTGCGAGCCAACGCCTATAAGAAATTTGGAAAAAGCCCAAGAAAAAGGGGTTGTTGTATTTCAAGCTAATACAAAGCTTATAAACGATGAGATCTACTCTATGGGTGGCAGAGCGCTAACAGTGTGCGCCAAATCAAAAGATTTGAAAAAAGCTTTAGAAGACGTTTACGATGCAATATCCCTTATAGATTTCAAAGATGCAGTTTACAGAAAAGATATAGGGCAAAAAGCCTTTAAATACCTATGATTAAAAAAATATTTTTGTTGTTTCTTGTCGCTACTTTTTGCTTGTCGATATACTCTTGTTCTTCCAAACCATCTGGTGCTAAAACTATAAATATAAACAACGCTCAAGTTTCTGTATATTTTTCTCCAAACGGTGGAGCCTCAGATGCTATAATAAAAGAGATTGAAAATGCGCATTCTTTTATAGATATAGCGATGTATGCCTTTACATCAAGACCTATCGGTCAGGCTGTTATAGACGCTTATAAAAGAGGTGTAAAAGTTAGGCTTGTAATGGATGTGCATGAAGCCAACACAAGATTTTCTAGGTCAAGATTTTTTTACAAGGCTGGTATTCCTATTAAAACGCTACCCGTAGAAGAAACAAGGTTTGTAAAAGGTCTCATGCACAACAAGTTTGCCGTGATTGACGGTAAAGAAGTAATCACCGGTTCTTACAACTGGACTGCTTCTGCTGAAAAGTTAAACTATGAAAATCTTCTTATTATAAAAAGCCAAAAATTAGCAGATATTTATGAAAAATATTTTAACTGGATGTATTCTATAGGAAACAATTTTACACCGAAAGAAGAGAGCGGCTTTTGATATGGGATTTTTAATGGGTGTTCTTTTAAGTATATTTGGTTATCTTTTAGGTTCTATTTTGTTTGCAAAAATAATAGCCTCTTACAAAGGTATAGATATTACTTCTGTTGGGAGCAAAAGCGCTGGTGCTACAAACGTTACCAGGACTCTTGGTAAAAAGTACGGGGCTTTGGTGTTTTTCTTAGATGCTTTTAAAGGATTTTTGATAGCATTGCTCGATAGATTTTACATAAACCCAGATTCTTTATGGTTTGGGGTTGTGATGGTATCTCCTGTGATTGGGCATATATACTCTTACAGAGCGGATTTTAAAGGTGGTAAAGGTGTAGCTACAGCCTTTGGTGTAGTGTTTGGCATATCTTTTTTGCTTGCTTTGAAGATGTTCTTAGTTTGGGCTGTTGTATTTTATCTTTTTAGATACGTATCTTTGGCTTCTGTAATTTCTGTTTTGGTGGGGTACTTTTTGTTTTTACAGGGTGATTTTAGCGTGCCACAAAAAATTGGCGCTAGTTTTATAGCTTTTCTTATACTGTACAAACATAAAGATAATATTTTTAGGCTTTTAAACAAAGAGGAATACAGGTTTAAATGAGCGTTTTTATAGCGGTTTTGCATTGGCCTGCTACAGATAGATACGGCAACAGAATTATTACATCTTTTACTACCCTAGATTTGCATGATATAGCAAGACCTGCAAAAACCTACGGCGTAGAGACTTATTATATAGCCCATCCGGTAGATGCCCAAAGAGAGGTTATCCAAAGACAGATAGAGTATTGGACTTCAGAAGAAAACAAGGATAAGCAATTTACAAGATATGAAAGCGTAGCTTTGGTAAAACTAGTTTACAACTATGAAGAGATCATAGAAGATATTTTGTCTAAGAAGGGTAAAAAACCTATAACGGTGGGTACCGATGCTAGGACTTACCCAAATACCATATCTTACAAAGAACTTTCAGAAGCTATAAAATCTGGCGAAAACGACTATCTCATACTCTTCGGTACTGGTTACGGTATACCAAAATCTTTGATGGAAACCTTTGATTTAATATTGGAACCAGTTTATGGGGCTTCAGATTGGAACCATCTGTCCGTTAGAAATGCCGCTGCTATAATTCTTGATAGACTCCTTAGTAGAAACAGGTGCTAGATGTTATATTGGCTTGGTTTAATCCTTAAAAACCATATATTTTTATTCAACGTATTAAGATATATAACTTTTAGAGCCTTGATGGCTGTTATTTTGAGCTTTCTTATTACGCTAATGCTATCTCCTATTTTTATGAGAAAAGTAACCGCTCTAAATAGATTGTACGGTGGTTATGTAAGGGAAGATACTCCAGAAGCCCATTCTAAGAAAAAGTTTGTGCCTTCAATGGGGGGACTTATAATAATACTAAGCCTTGAAATAGCCTCAATTTTACTAATGAGGCTTGATATAGTGCAAACTTGGATAATGGCTTTTACGGTTTTTGGTTTTGCTACCGTTGGCTTTATAGATGATTTTGTAAAACTAAAAAATAAAAAAGGCATATCTGCAAAAGCCAAGATGTTTGGGCAGATTGTTGTGAGTCTGATAAGCGCTTTGTTGCTTTACTTTGTTATGCATATAGATACTCATATATACTTTCCTTTTTTTAAAAGCCTAAAACTAGATTTAGGATATTTTTACATAGTTTTTATCATGCTTGTACTAATAGCCACTTCAAACGCCGTAAATCTTACAGATGGACTTGACGGTCTTGCTATAGTCCCGGCCATGACTACGGCTTTTGCCCTTGGCATTATCTCTTACGTTGCTGGCAACAGCATACTGGCTAAGTATCTTGAAATTCACTATGTTGAAAACGCTGGTGAGCTTACTATATTTGGTATGGCTGTAGTGGGATCTGGTCTTGGTTTTCTTTGGTTTAATTCTTTTCCAGCTCAAATGTTTATGGGCGATGTGGGTTCTCTTGGGCTTGGGGCTGCTCTTGGTATGCTTGCCATTATGTCAAAGCAAGAGTTATCTCTTGTAATAGCTGGTGGTGTTTTTGTGGTAGAAGCCCTCAGTGTAATAATTCAAGTAAGTGTGTTTAAAATCACCAAAGGAAAAAGAGTTTTCAAAATGGCACCCATTCATCATCATTTTGAGTTAAACGGTACTCCAGAACCCAAAATAGTGGTAAGAATCTGGATAATATCTATACTTCTTGCAATATTTACAATAGCCACTCTAAAGCTAAGATGATAAAGTTACCGAATGGTCAAACGCTTTGCTACGGCATCTTTGGGTATCCGGTTAAACATAGTTTATCGCCTGTTTTTCAGTCTTTTGCTTTTAACCAAAAAAATATAAACGCTATATATGTACCTTTTGAGGTAAAACCAGAAGATTTGAAAGATGCTGTAAAAGGTGCAAAAGCTTTGTCTATAAAGGGTTTAAATATTACGATACCCCATAAAGAGAGCGTGCTGGAGTTTGTAGATGTGATATCAGAAGAAGTTAAAAAAATAGGCTCTTGCAATACCTTAAAATTTGAAGACAACATTATAAAAGCCTACAATACAGATTACATAGGTTTTAGAATGGCTTTGGAAGAAAAAACTTCTTTAAGCGGCAAAAAGGCTTTGGTTCTTGGAGCAGGTGGGACTTCTAAAGCTATAATATACGCTCTTACAAACTCTGGGGCAAAAGTTTATTTATACAATAGAACTATAGAAAAAGCCATAAAATTAAAAGAGATTTTCAATGTAGGGGTTGTAGAGACGATAGAAGATGTTTTGCAATATGTAGATATAATAGTAAACACTACGTCTGTTGGTTTAAAAGATGACGACAAACCTCTTTTTGATTACGACAAGATATCTAAGAGTCATATAGTTTTTGATGTGATATACAAAGATACGCTTCTTATAAAAAAAGCAAAAGAAAAAGGAGCCGTTGGTATAAACGGCCTACCAATGCTTGTTTATCAAGGTTTAGAAAGCTTTAAAATATGGACTGGTGTTGATGCTTTTGATATAGCACCTCAAATTTTCGAGCTTTTAAAATCGTATAAACCCTAAACCCCTTCTATAGCCTTTTCTTTAACCTGTTTTTTGAAAAGCGCTTTGTTTACAGCATCTAAAAATGCATTGGCGCTAGCTTTTACTATATCTGTATCTGTAGCTGTACCTGATGACTTTATATCGTTTAGTTCTATCAAAACTCTAGCTTCTGCTTGGGCATCGGCGTTTGGTGTGAGGGCTTTTATAGAATAATCTAAAAACTTGGGTTCTTGAGGCAAAGCTTTTTCTATGGCTTTTATAACGGCGTCCACAGGACCATCGCCGGTAGATGTAAGTACTTTTTTCTCGCCATTTATCTCTAAACTAACTGTAGCAGTGGGAAGTATGTTGTCTCCAGTTTGGACTTGAAAACTTAAGAGTTTTATAGGCTTGTTGTCGTGTTTTAATACATCTTTGTAAATGAGAGCTTCTATATCTTCATCGTATATGTATTTTTTCTTATCAGAAAGGGCTTTAAACTCTTCAAAAAGCTTTTCAAACTCTTCTTCTGGTAGTTCTACCCCAAGATCTTTTAAACGAGATTTTAAAGCGTGTCTTCCGGAGTGTTTACCAAGCACCACCCTATTCGATGGAAAGCCGACGTCTTCTGGTTTCATAATCTCATAGGTCATTGGGTTTGATAAAACACCGTGTTGATGTATACCAGACTCGTGCGCAAAGGCGTTGTCTCCTACCACCGCTTTGTTTGGTTGGACGAAGCTACTGGTAATCCTACAAAGGAGTCTACTGGTTTTGTATATCTCTTTGGTGTTTATGTTGGTATACATGTTGTCAAAGTATTCTCTCCTTACTACCAAAGCCATCGCCACTTCTTCTAAACCGGCGTTTCCAGCCCTTTCACCTATAGCGTTTATAGTACATTCTACCTGTCTTGCTCCAGCTTTTAGAGCCATCAGTGAGTTTGCGGTAGCCATCCCCAAATCGTTGTGACAATGTACGCTTATTATAGCTTTGTCTATGTTTGGAACGTTTTCTTTTATTGACGATATAAGCTCATAAAACTCCAAAGGAGTAGCATATCCAACGGTATCTGGTATGTTTATAGTGGTAGCACCTTCTTTTATAGCCTCTTCTATGATTTTGTAAAGAAAGTCTTTTGAGCTTCTGGTGGCGTCTTCACAGGAAAACTCTACGTCGTCTGTGAAGTTTCTTGCAAATCTTACCGCTTTTTTAGCAAGTTCTAACACTTCTTCCTTGGTTTTTTTAAGTTTGTATTGCATGTGTATATCGGATGTAGCTATAAAGGTGTGTATGCGTTTTCTCTCGGCTGGTTTCAGACTTTCAGCAGCTCTTTCTATATCTGTTTCGTTGGCTCTTGCCAAAGAGCATATGGTAGGTCCTTTTACCTCTGAAGCGATAAGTCTTATAGCCTCAAAATCCCCTTTAGAAGCTATGGCAAAGCCAGCTTCTATAATATCCACTCCAAGCTTTGCCAATTGATGGGCCATTTGTAGCTTCTCTTCTATAGTCATAGAGAAGCCGGGAGCTTGCTCCCCATCTCTCAACGTCGTATCAAATATATATACTCTTTTGTCATCCATAAAGATAATATCTAATTCTTATCATTAAAAACTATGAAACTAATCAGTTTGCATTTGCCCCGGCACTTGCTCCCTCGGTAGTTGCTCCAGAAGAATTGTTGTCGGATTTCTTTCCAGGAGGTGGTGGAGTGTAAGTTATGTATTTACCTGCTAGTTCTTTGGTTATGTAAGTGGCAGCTTGTACAACAACGCTTCTTGCCACGTTATCCAAAGATAGATTATGAGAGATGCTCCAGCCACCAGCAGCACCAGCCATACCAGCACCACCAGCACCACCTATACCCCATGATGTTTTAGAGCTATCCGCTTGGAAAGTTTTGGCAAGCACGGTCTCTGCAGTAGCAGGGTTTAACACGTTTATATCTATACCCATTTGAGCTTCTTGTTTTCTTTCAGATATAAGTCCCAATACTGGTATAAGACCGGCTCCTAAAGCGCCACCTGATGTGCTTAAGCTTATAGATGTTACATCTCCAGTTATCATATAATCTATCTTAGGTGGTTTTACCTTTTGTCCAGTAGCTGCAAGTAAAGCTTGCATCTTTTTATAAGCTTTTAAATCTATAACATGAAAGCAGTTTGTGGCTTGAAGAGCTGTGGTAAGCATATTGGTTACGCCTTTACCGACAGAAGATATGCCACCGTTTCCAGCAAAAACAGCAGCTAGTGCAGCAAAACCACCACTAGGAGCGTTTGGTGCTGTGCAAGCG
>NZ_JBMFST010000054.1:0-7829 GCF_049967395.1 Hydrogenobaculum sp.
CAAAAAAGGTGATTTATTGTTAGAATCGGGCAAAGTGCTAAGAGGCTACGAACTTGGTATTTTAGCTTCTCACAACATAGCGACATTAGATGTGTTTAGGGTTCCAAGGGTTGGTATTTTTGTGACCGGCGATGAAGTTTTAGATATAGGACAAGAGAAAACTAGCAACGCTCAGATAAGGAGCTCAAACCATGTTAGTATAATGGGTTTATTGGAAAGCATGGGTGTAAAACCAACGTTTTTAGGCATAATAAAAGATGATAAAGAAGCAATAAAAAACACTTTAAAACGGATAGACGAGTTTGACATAATTATATCCACTGGCGGGGCTTCCGTTGGAGATAAAGACTTTGTAAAAGAAGCTGCGATAGAATCTTCATTTGATATAAAGTTTCATAAAGTGGCTATAAAACCTGGTAAACCTATGATGTTTGCTACTAAAGGTGATAAACTATTTTTTGGACTTCCAGGAAATCCAGTGTCTTGTGTTATAAACTTCGACATATTTGTGAGACCAGCTATCAAAAAAATGATGGGCTATAAAGATATCATAAAACCCTTTTTAAAAGCAAAGCTTATAGCTCCAATAAAAAGAAAATCCGCGGACAGACTTGAGTTTTTAAGAGGTATTCTAAACTTAGAGCAAGAGCTTCTTTGCGAAGCGTTGCCAAAACAAGACTCTCACATGCTAACCACTTTTAGAAGCGCCAATTGTTATATACTGGTGCCAAAGGGCGTCAATGAAATACCCGCCGGTGAGTTTGTCGATGTAATAATGTTTTCATCATACATAAGATAGATTTTTTTACTAAATTTTTAATGTGCGTATCAAGGTAAACGGTGAATATTTTGACTTTGAAAAGCCCATAAACATTTTAGAGCTTATAGAGTTTTTTGGAGTCAAACTAAGACCAGTGGGTCTTGCTGTTGCCATCAACGAAGATATCGTGCCAAAATCCAAATATCAGGAAACCTTCGTAAAAGATGGCGATTGTGTTGAGATTATAGAGTTAGTAGGAGGCGGTTAAATGGAAGATCTCATGTCTTTTGATCCTTTGGTAATAGCTGGAAGAGAGTTTAAGTCTAGGCTATTCATAGGTTCTGGTAAGTTTAAAAGCTTTCAAGAAAACAAAGAAGTTTTGGAAGCTTCAGGAGCCGAAGTAATAACGGTGGCGGTAAGAAGGGTAAATATAACAGACAGGACAAAAGAGAACCTTTTAGACTACATAGACCCTAACAAATATCTTATACTCCCAAACACTGCAGGTTGTTATACGGCAAAAGACGCTATCAACACAGCCATGCTAGCTAGGGAAGCTACAGGTATAGATTGGATAAAATTAGAGGTAATAGGAGACCAGAAAACTCTATATCCAGACATGGAGCAAACGTTAGAGGCAGCCAAAGTGCTTGTGAAAGAAGGGTTTAAAGTGTTGCCGTACATATTTGATGATCCTATATCAGCTAAAAAGCTTGAAGACATAGGTTGTGTAGCGGTGATGCCACTTGCCAGTCCAATAGGCTCTGGTCTTGGTGTTCAAAATAAGTACAACATTATGTTTATAAAAGAGGCTGTCTCCGTACCCGTTATCGTAGATGCTGGCATAGGAAGTGCCGCTGATATTCCTATTGTTTTTGAGCTTGGAGCAGATGCAGTATTAACAAATACCGCCTTAGCGGAAGCGCAAAATCCTATACTTATGGCAAAAGCTATGAAACATGCGTGGATAGCCGGTAGATTATCTTATTTAGCAGGTAGAATGCCAAAAAGAACATACGCAGTTCCATCATCTCCTCTAACAGGAGTACCGTTTAAATGAAAGATGCTGTTGTAATAGGTGCTGGCGTTAGTGGTATAGTAGCAGCTTATACACTTAAAAAAGCTGGTTTTGATCCTCTTGTCATAGAAAAAGAGCCACACATAGGTGGTTCTACTCACACTTTAAGAGAAGATGGTCGCATCGTAGAGCTTGGTGTGCAATCTGTACTTGGACAAGAAGAGTTTATGGCTTTTACCAAGGAATTGAAGTTAAAACCGTTGCACCCACCAAAAGAACATGCAAATATAAGATATGTCTATCTAAATGGAAAACTAAAAAAGATGCCAGCCACACCTTTAGAGTTTTTAACCGGTGATTTTTTCTCCATATTCGGTAAAATCAGGCTTCTAAGAGAGCCTTTTATACCACCAAAAGATGATCCTAAAGAAAGTATAAGCGATTTTGTGACGAGGCGCCTTGGTAAGGAGTTTTTAGATAAAATAGTGGAGCCTTTTGTATGCGGTATATACGCCGGAGACCCAGATAAGCTATCTGCCAAATACGCTGTTAGAAGGGTAAAAGCTTTGGAAGACGAATACGGCTCTATTATAAAAGGAGCTATGAAGAAGAAAGCCTTAGGCCCTCAAGGTGAGATAACATCTTTTGAAGGCGGGCTCTTGACATTCTTAGAAAAGATGGCTTCTGGTATTGATATATCTTTGGAAAATGTGGCTTTGAAGATAACTAAAAAAGACGATATATATACTATAGATACTAAAAGCGGTAAAATTCAAACAAAATCTATACTTCTTGCGGTACCTGCTTACAGCGCCTCTTATCTTCTTAGAAACCTTACTTGGAGTATGTCCGCTGAATTAGATGAAATAGAGTACGCGCCTGTAATTGTGATAAGCGCTATTGTAAAAAGCACTTTACCTAAAGGTTTTGGGTTTTTAATACCAAGAAAAGAAAACACCATAATGCTTGGAGCTTTGTTTTCTAGCAACTTGTTTAATGTATGCAAAGAAGGTGAAAGCATGATAACCATATACGTAGGCGGTGAAAGAAGAAAAGACGTAGCAGATTGGCCAGAAGAAAGAATAATTTCACAAGTAAAAAAAGAGTTAAAGCAAATCCTTGGTATAGAAGATTTTGAAAAATACTATTTCAAAAAATGGAAAAAAGCCATACCTCAATACAACATAGGTTACGAAAGATTTATAAACACCGTAAAGGATATAGAAAATATGAGCAAAGGTGTTTTTATAGCTGGAAACTACGTTGAAGGGAATTCTTTTAACGATTCGCTGAGGTATGCTATGAAAAAAGCAAACGAACAAATTTCATTTCTTAAGAAAGGAGTGGCTCATGCACAAGTTTAATCCAGAACATTTGCATCGTCTTGACAACGAAGAGAGGTTAGATCTCTTCGACCCAGAGAAAACGCTAAAACAGTTTGGTTTAAAACCAGGTTATAAAGTGCTCGATGTGGGTACCGGAGCTGGGTTTTATCTTCCCTACCTCAGCAAGATGGTAGGCCCAGAAGGAAAAGTATATGCCATAGACTCTCAACCGGCAGCGGTGGAGTATGCAAAAAACAAGGTAGAAAAGCTATGCCTTCAAAATGTGGTAGTCCTTCAATCCGAAGAAAATAAAATACCTCTTCCAGATAAGACAATAGATTTTGCCTATATGGCTTTTGTCTTTCATGAACTTACAAATCCTGGTGAGTTTTTATCCGAGCTTTTAAGAGTCCTAAAACCAAGTGGTTTAATAGGTATTGTAGAATGGAAAAAAGAGGATAGGGACAAAGGTCCACCAAAAGAAGAAGTACCTTCCGAATGGGAACTTGGACTTGCTTTAGAAGATGTTGGCATAAAAGTAGGTCGTATGGTGGATCTTGGTAAATACTGTTACGGCGTTTACGCTATGGCTCCAGACCCAGAGCTTGAAAAAAAGATGAACAACCCAATAAAGATACCACCAGCTTTATAAAGCTTAAGATGATATATTTTATATCGCATGGGTCTCCCATGCTTTTGTTGAAAAACAACGATTTTACAAATATGTTAAAAAATCAAGAAAGAAGGTTAAAATCTTCAAAATACATAATAGTAATCTCTTCGCACTGGCTCACAGAAGAACCAATGATAAGCGAAAACCCTTACCCTATTATATACGATTTTTACGGCTTTCCAAAAGAGCTTTATTCTATTGACTATAAAGCTTTTACTGATAAAAACATTGTAGACAACATATCTTCTAAGCTTCAATTAACGAAAATAGAAAGAGGCTTAGACCATGGGGCATGGGCTTTATTTTATCATATGCTTAGTGACGCCTCTTTACCTATAGTCCAAATTAGCATACCCGTTGGTAAAGATTTTAATTTTTACATAGACTTCGGTGAAAAATTATCACACTTTAAAGATGATGCCAGTATTGTGTTTAGTGGCGGTGCTATACATAACTTAAGGCTTATAAAAGATGCTACAGAAGAATGGGCTTACGAGTTTGCTGATTTCATAAAGAACGCTGTTTTAAATCATGACATCAAAAGCCTAAAAAACTTTAAACATCATAGATACGGCGCCGTTGCTCATCCTACTATAGAGCATTTTATCCCACTTTTTTACTTTATAGGCGCTTGTCAAAGACCAACACTGCTCTACGATGGTTTTGAGATGGGCAATCTTTCTCTTTTAAGTTTTGCTTGTATAAACTAGTTTTTTGCTTTTAAAAGCTATAAAATAAATAATATGAACTATAAGAAAACAGGCGTATTGATATGAAGTTTTAGATTTTTAAAAAATGCTTTATGATGGTATAATATCTATATGAAAAAATACTTTAAAGTGTTTGCTCTTTCTATGGCGATTTTGGGAGCTTCTTTGATGGTTAGCTCGTGCGCTAAAGTAACACAAAAAGAAAGGGAGCAAAGGGCTATAAAAGGATATACTAAAGGCTCTGAAGCTTTTACAAACGGAGATTACTCTTCTGCTGAACAAAATCTCTCTAGAGCTTTAAAATACTTAGAAAACCTTACACCAGAGCAAATAGAAAGGGCTAGGTTTATGCTGGCTAAAAGCTATTATCTTGACCATGATTATACAAATGCCATCATATATTTAGAGAGCTTTTTGTATTATTATCCAAATTCTCCAGAGGCCCCTCAAGCTACTTACATGCTTATAAAAAGCTATTATAAAATAGCTCCAGATGCTTACAGAGACCAAAGCTATACCTACAAAGCTATAGATTTGGCAAAGGAATTCTTGAGCAAATATCCAAATAACCCATACGACGCCAGAGTTAGAGAGCTTATAGATAAGGCAAGACAAAAAATAGCAAAACACGATGAGCTTATAGCAAAATTTTACGAAGATTACGGTTTTTACTATCCGGCTGCCGAACGCTATAAAGACATGCTAATAAACGATACACAGTATATATCCAAAACAAAAACCTACTATAGACTAATAAAAAATCTTTTACTGGTTCCAAAACAGGCTAAAAGGTATGAAGATAAGTATAAGGATATGCTAAGAAAAGACGAAGACAAGCTTCGTCACGCAAAAGCCCAAGACAAACCATTTATAGAAAAACGCATAAAATTCTGGAAACTTCAGATAAAAAGATGGGAAGATTTGGCGAAAAAATCAAGAAAAGAAGGCTTAGAGTATTTTGAAAAATACAAAGAGATGTTTGGGCAAACCCCTTATGTGGTAAAATTGGAGAGACTTGTTAAAGAATCTAATGGATAAGCTAAAGCTCATTAAAACTCTTTTGGAAGATAAAAAAGCAGAAGATATATCTATTTTAGATGTGAGAAAGCATACCAATATAGCCGACTATTTTATAATAGCTACCGCCAATTCGAGCGTTCACGCAAAAGCTTTAGCAGAGCATTTGGAAAAAGAGCTAAAAAGTAGAGGCATCACCATAGACCACATAGAAGGCTTAAACGAGCACGCCCAATGGATATTGATAGATTTGCTAGATGTCATAGTGCATATACAGACCAAAGAGGCTAGAGAGTATTACAACCTTGATTGGCTTTGGTCAAACGCAGAGAAGGTGAATTTATGAGGTTTGTAAATATTCTAAAAATTTTATTTTTGGGGCTTTTGATAATATTCATTGTAGTGTTTATAGCTCAACACATGTACGATGTAAACGTGTACTTCCTAACATATACTTTTAAAGTACCTTTGTTTGTGCTAGTACTTAGCTTTGGTTTTATAGGTTTTATAATACCCACTTTGATATTTTCTTTTAGGGAGAGAAGCCTAAGCTCAAAGCTATCAAATGTTTTTAACGCATCAAAAGCCGCATTTTTTTCAAAATACCAAAAGCCAAAAACAAACTTAGATACTATCAAAGACATAAAACCTCTTTACTTTATACTATCAAATGTATTAAAACAGACACCAGATTACGACACAGATATGTATAGCGAATTTGAAAAGGCAAAATCTCTAAGAAGTGAAAACCCTCAAGAAGCTATAAGAAACCTAGACAACCTAGAAGAAAAGTATCCGGCTTTTCAGCTAAAAAGAGATATACTCTTTGATATAAAAGATTACCAAGGAGCATACGATACTCAAAATCAAGTTATAAAACTAACGCCTAGGTCTGAAAAGCCCTATCAAAAAGATATACTGAACACTATAAAGAGTTTAAACGCCTTAAATACAGAAGATAAAACAAAACGCTTAAACGAGCTAGAAGATGCCTTTGATGATACAAAAAATGAGATTACCGCGTTTTTATACTTATCTGAGCTTTTAGCTCAAGAAAAGACAAAAGATGCTTCTAAGGTAGTAGACAACATTGTGCAGGCAAATTTACAAGATAAGCTTATACTGGTGGGGTGCTCAAATCCGGAAAAAGCTGTGTATCTTATGAGCACAAGCATAGAAAAAAGCGTATCAAAAGATGTGCTTGGAGTATTTTATATACATATAGGAGCCCCACAAAAGATTAAGATGCTTTCAGAAGCCTTCACTGGTAGCGAGATAGTGGATTTTCTTTTAAAAGCTTACCAAGACCAATCTCAAAAAGATGGATTTAACATCGTTTTTAAAAGCTTAAAACTTTGGAAGTGCAAAGAATGCGGTGAAACTTTTAAAGATTATTCTCCAAAGTGCTCTTGTGATAGTTGGTTTAGTTTTGAGCCATATATAGGTTTATGAGCCTTAAAGCTCTTATAGTAGAAGACGATGAGCTTTTGCTAGAAACTTTAGAAAAGGGATTTAGACACGAAGGCTTTGAAGTAGACATAGCAAAAGATGGTTTCCAAGCCCTTCAAAAAGCAAAAACAAACAGCTACGATATTATAATCCTTGATGTGGTGATTCCAAAGATAGACGGCGTGAAAGTATGTCGTCAGCTAAGGCTTCAAAGTGAAATCCCAATAATCATGCTAACGGCAAAATCTCAACTAGAAGATAAGTTAGAAGGCCTTGAAGCAGGAGCCGATGATTACATCACAAAACCCTTTTCCTTTAAAGAACTGATAATGAGGGTAAAAACAGTTTTAAGGCGTTACAACAAAGCCGAAGAAGAAAAGATAGTGTTGCAAGATCTTACAATGGATTTGAAAGATTTTAAGGTATTTTACAAAGGGAAAGCCGTAAACCTTACGCCAAAAGAGTTTGAGCTTTTAAAAGTGTTGGCTCAAAATCCAAACAAAACCATAAGAAGAGAAGTGTTGCTAAACAAAGTATGGGGCATAGCCTCCGATTACGATTCAAACATCGTAGATGTTTATATAAAAAATATTCGCAACAAATTAGAAGACAAACCGCCAAAGCTTATCCTCACGGTAAGAGGAAGGGGCTATATGCTTAGCACTGAATAAATAATGATAAATCTCACTGATATTTTTGAAGGAATAGGCTATATTTAGCCCATAAAAAACTCAGAGGAAATTTTTATGAAAAAATTTAACGCTAAGGTGTTGTTGGGAGCTTTGTTGACCGCCTCTTCTTTAGTTAGCGTGCCAAATATAAGCGATGCTATCCAACTAAATATACCAGAGGCTTTAGCGCCGGACACTGGTAATGC
>NZ_JBMFST010000055.1:0-7534 GCF_049967395.1 Hydrogenobaculum sp.
GCAAAAGCCTACGTAGACAACAACATGTGTAGTAAAAAAGATATAGAGGAAAAAGTAATTTATCTTATAGATAGTGAGAAAAACAACATAGGTGCTTCAAGTATACCAGATATGTTGCTTCTAAAAGCAAAATGCTATATGGAGGCTAACAAATTTAAAGAAGCGTCAAAATTAATAAGGCAAATATTGTTTAAAGAAGATATAAGTCAAAAATACAAAGATAAAGCCATAGAACTATCAAAAGAACTTATAAAGCTAAAATATGAAAATGAGTTTCCTAATCAAAGTAGAATAAACTTTGTAAACAACACTAAAGAGAATTGAATAAATCCTTCATTCCATCTGATACGAGAATAGGCTTTTTACAGGTATTTTGTAATATAAACTCATTTGCTATCGTATCTTTTTCTTTTAAAAGCCTTGAAACTACGCCTTTTTTTGATTTTGATACGAAAAAGATAAGCTGAGAATTTGATAAGGCTTTGAAGTTTAAAGATATACGAAGCATAGAGTTTGGAGCTAAGCTTATTAGCGTGTTTTCACAAGTTTTTAGAATGTTTTTATCTGGGAAAATAGAAGCGCTGTGCCCATCTTCTCCTATACCAAGTAAAGCTATGTGTATTGGATTTTTCTTAATAATATTTGAAAACTCTTCACAATCTTTTTCAATATCTCCAGTCTTATAAACAGGTTCTATGTTTAGGAATTTAGATATGTTGTGATAGTTGCTATTCTCATCGTCGTTTGGGACATACCTTTCATCTGTTAGGAAAAATTTAAAATTGGGAAATTGATAACCTGACATAAGCTTATAAAGGTATAAAGGGGTGGACCCACCGGCTAAGGCTATATTTAACTTAAGTTTTTTGGCTTTTAAGAAAAACCTTAGTAAAAAATAAGATGAAGATTCCAACGAGTCAAAGTCATAAACTCTTATAAAATCTAAAAGATATACCATTGTCTATTGTCTTTGTTTATAAGCATATCAGCCGATTTTGGTCCGTAAGAACCTACTTCGTAAAGGTCTACATCTTTTTGTTCTTTCCATATATCTAAAAGTGGTTGATACAAAGCCCATGCAAGCTCTACCTCGTCTTCTCTTAAAAATAGCGTTTGATTTGAGTTTATTATATCCAAAATAAGCGTCTCGTAAGCTTCTGAGGCCGTCTGGTTGTTTTCCATGCTCATAGACACTTCCAATGGACAAGATAGAAAATCAGAGTTTGGGGCTCTTATATCAAGCCTTAACTCAATATTTGTAATAGGTGCTATCTTTATTACTATCTTGTTTTCTTTTGGCTCACAACCTATGAGTTTGGCAAAGGATGTAGGCATATTTTTAAGCACTATCACTATTTGGGTCGCCTTTGTTTTTAGCTTTTTACCAGTCCTAAGATAAAATGGGACTCCGTGCCATCTCAAGTTGTCTATATGGAGTTTAACAGCGGCAAAAGTCTCTGTTTTTGAGCCAGGTTTTACGCCTGGTTCCATTGTATACCCTTCGTATCTTCCAAGCACCACATCCTTTATGTCTGGTGGTCTTACAGATTTTAAAACCTTCACCTTTTCGTTTCTTATTTCTTCTGCATCTATGCAACATGGGGGTTCCATAGCTATAAAGGTTGCCATTTGGGTAAGATGATTTTGTATCATATCTTTAAAAGCCCCAAACTTATCGTAATAAGCGCTTCTTCCTTCTATACCTATATCTTCCAAGGCTGATATTTGAACATGGTCTATAAAATTTTTATTCCAAATACCTTCAAATATGTAATTGGCAAATCTAAAGCTAAATATGTTTTGCACCGCCTCTTTACCTAAAAAGTGGTCAATCCTGTAAATCTCTTTTTCTAAGAAAAACGTATGCAAAAGGTTGTTTAGACGTTTAGCAGAATCTAAATCGTACCCAAATGGTTTTTCCACAACAATTTTTCTTTTATTGGGCATATCAAGAAGCACATGGCCTATATTTTTTATAGCAGACTCAAATAGATTTGGGGGAATAGCTAAGTAAAATATTATTTCATCTTTTTCTATGCTTTTAATAAAATTAAAATCTTTTGAATTTGTAACATCTACGTTTATATAATCGCATATAGAAGCGTAATCTTCCCCAAACAAAGACTTAATTTTTGGTATAAACTCATCCCTACTAGATTCTCTTGAGCAAGATATCACCTTTTTAGGGGAGATTTTACCTTCTTTGTATAGCTTAGCAAGGCTAGGGTGTATCTTTTTCCAAGCTAAATCGCCGTTTCCACCAAATAAGACAAAAACAAAGTTATTCATTTTTCTTAAACTTATGCTGTCCAAATTCGTATCTTAAGGCTGCTAATAGCCTATCTCTAAAACTCTCTTGTTCTCTTGAGCGAAACCTCATAAAAAGTGCGTTTGATATCGATGGCATAGGAACTCCTTCGTTTACAGCCTCTAACACACTCCATCTTCCTTCTCCGGTATCTTCCACATAAGGTTTTATATCTTCCAAAAGCCCAAAATCACACAAAGCTTTATAGGTTAAATCCATAAGCCAAGATGCCACTACACTCCCTTTTGTCCACACCCTCACAGCTTCTTTTAAATCTACATCAGGTTTTGAAACCCTTATAAGATCAAGCCCTTCAGCAATACTTTCCATCATGCCGTATTCAACAGCGTTGTGAACCATTTTAACAAAGTGTCCCATACCAGGCCCACCCATATAACCAAAACCAACCCCTTCGTTTGCCAAATCCTTAAGTATAGGGCTTATAAAATCAAAATCTTCTTTATCTCCACCCACCATCAAAGAAAAACCCCTCTCATAACCCCAAACCCCACCAGAAGTCCCCACATCTAAAAACTTTATAGATTTTTCTTTTAAAAAGTTATACCTTCTTATAGAATCTTTATAGTAAGAATTTCCACCATCTATAACAATATCACCCTCTTTTAAATAAGGCAAAGCCTCGTTTATCACATCATCTACAGCGGTTTGAGGCACCATAATCCACAAAATCCTTCTATCATCACCAAAAGCCTCAAACATCTCTTTGTAAGTGGCAAAGCACTTTACTCCGTAAGAAGAAGCTTCTTTGGTGCAGTGAAGATTTCTATCAAATCCAAAAACCTCGTGTCCTCTTTCTTTTAACCTTCTTGAAAGACCAAGCCCCATTCTCCCAAGCCCTGAGAAAGCTATCTTCATAAACACCTCCTAAATATAATCTAAAATCTTTTATAATTAAATATATGCCAAAAAGGAAGAAAAGTATAACTATTTTAGAAGCAAGATACTACCACAATGACAACCCTACAATAGACGGACATGCTAAGATGATAGTAAAGTTTTGTGAGCTTTTAAAAAATGACTTCAACATAAACCTTATAACTACATTTAAACCCTTATACAACGAAGTAAAAAATATAGAAGGTGTAGATAGCGTCCTAACAAAATACGACGAAGTAAAAGATTTCAAAGATATAATATTAGAATCAGATATAATGCTACTTACCAAACCAGATTACATGTTTTACCATCCAAATACCTATGTATGGATCCAAGCAAATTATGCATCGTTAGAGTTCAACATAGAAGCTTTAAGAAAATGGTCAGACAATTATTTTAAACATCCTTATATTAAAAAAATAATATTTGTATCTCCTGTTATAGAAGAAACTTTTCTATCAAAAGACCTTGTACCACATGACAAATCAATAGTTATACCAAACTGGATTGAAAATATAGAAAAGAAACCAAAAAGATATGAAGATATAAAAGAGTTTAAGATAGGATGGGTTTCTAGGCTTTTAGAGGAAAAGGGTTGGAGAGATTTGGTAGAGGCTTTGAAAGATACAGATATAAAAGCGGATTTCTTAGGAGATGGTGATGATTTAGAAAAAGCAACAAGTCTTAAAACATCTCTAAACCTAAACAACATAAGCTTTTTAGGTTTTGTAAAAAATCCTATAGAATATCTAAAACAAAACGCTTCAATCTTTGTTTTTACATCAAAAGCTAACTACGAGGCAATGCCGCTATCTTTACTAGAAGCGATGTCTATAGGTATACCATGTATATCAAGCAACATATCACAAGCAAGATATATTTTAGGGGAGAAAGGATTGTTTTACAATACAATAGATGAGTTAAAAGCTCTTATCTTAGAGCTTAAGAACAATAAAGCTTTATACAACGAACAAGCTAAATATTCACTAGAAAGAGCTAAGTTATTTCATAAAGACAATATTAAAAAGATGTGGAAGGATATTGTTAATTAATAAGGAATTAAAATCCATGGAGAATTCCAATTGAATCCTTTTATGTGATGTATTAAATGAATTAAATTTATATCACTCAACACATAAAAAATAGAAATGGTCCTACGTTATCTATATTATACCTTTTATCACCTTTTTAAGCTCAAAATCTTGCATACTCTTACTTATATAATTTATTATCTCTTTTGCCTCTTGTTTGTTTTCTTTAAAGTAATTTGCTTTTTCTACGATATCTTCTATAGAAAACCCGCTTATATACTCGCCGTATTTACCAAACATATCTTCAAGTATTGGTTTATAGTCTGTTATAAACATGGTTTTGTTGCTAAAAGCCTCAAAAAATCTTTTATTTAGTGTATCTGATATTATATCACTTAGTCCTATTATTATATTTTTAGAGTTCATAATGGTTTTTATATCTTTTGGATGTATAACAACTGGAAAATCTCTTGTTTTTGAAATGGTACTAAGGGCTACTCTAAACACCATCTCATCATCAAAATCTATCAATCCAAAATGCTTTATGCTGTTGTCGTTGAATTTTAAAGCGTAAGCTCCCATATAAAGATAATCGTAGAAGTATTCTCTCAAATCCTGAAGAGCTATATCCTCTTTTAGAGCTTTTAAAGAAGTCCTAAAGTTTGATAGTTTTTTAATAAAAAAATCTGTTATAGAATTATCGGCATAGGTTTTATGAATAGAACATTCAGATAAAAATAACACCTTAGAACCTTTTGAATTTTTTTCTACGTTATCTTTTACAAAATATCCGTAAAAATGCCTTGCATCCAAAGACTTATCTTTTAAAAATTCAACAACTCTATTGTCTGTGGATAAATAAATAGTTTTTGATGGAGAAAACTTATTGAAAATATCGTTTAATTTTTTCAAAACATCATCTTTTTTGTCTTTTTTATCTTTAAACTGATTTATCAAATCTTCAAACGTTGATTCTCTGTCTATAAACACTATCCTTGAAGATATGTAGTTTAGATAGGTTTTTTGTTTTAGGTTTTTAAAATCTGTAAATACTATATCAATACCTATATTTGAAAGAGTAGTTAGGATTGTGTCTTTTTTAGAGTTGTAATCTTGTTCTGGTATAAAAGCTGTATATATACTACAATCAAGTTCTTTGAAAGTATTATAAAAATTATGAAGCTCTTGAGTGGGAGAATTTTTATCTTTATCAAAAGCCAAAAAAACTTTTAATTTTTTACCAGCGTTCAACTCTATTATATCAAAATCAGAGTTTTTTGAGCTTTTAGTATAAAAACTAATATCTTTATACTTATCAGCCACAAGATACTCATATTGCATAGCACTAAACGTATCAAGATGATGTCTTAAATTTATATCTTCATTTACAACAGCCACCAAAAAAGCACCTTGCAAAGAGTTTATGGCATCTCTTAAAAACGTGTTGTGAGCAACTTGGTCTTCCAAGGATACCGATTTACCAAACACAGATTCATATTCATAAATATTTGCAGGTGTTTCATAAATTTTAAAGCTTTTAAAATATTTTGAAAGTATAAAACTAAGCTCTTCTTTTGAATACTCAATTACATTTTGCTTTACCACGCCCAAATCAAATATATCTGTGCCTTTTTTGACGAAGTTGTAAACTCTATTTTTGTTTGCAAAAATTATCAAAGCTTTTTTATCTTTTAACTTTTCAAAATCTATATTTTTGTAAAATCCATCTGTAATTATGATGTTGTTAGATGTTTCATTTATAGTTATATCTAAAGCATCTTTTAAAATCTCTTCATAAAGGGCTTTATCGTATCCTTCTATCTTTAATACTTTATTTTTTAAAGCAAACTCTCTTATAAAATAGTATATGTTGTGCCTAAACTTATAAAAATACAAATGAGCACTTCCTATATAATCGTTTACAATTTTACTTTTGTAATAATAACTATAAATCTCTTCAAAGTTTGGTGGTAAAATTACCTCTTCTTTATCTTGCTCTACAAGTCTGTCATGGTTCATTAAATTTGGATTTTCTACAAGCTTTTCTAAAGATTTAAAGGTTTCTAAAAGCTCAATTCTATCTATAAACTTAAAACAAGGTGAATAATCATCCTCTTGTTTTTTTAGCTCCTTTAAAACTCTTGCCTCTGGACAAGGTGTATTTAAAGCGTGTATTCTACAAGGACTTGAGCATTTTAAACCTACATACCTTGCATTTACTCCTTTTATATATGGGACTTTATAATCATAAACGGCTTCAAAAGAAGAAGCACCTAAAACCACCAAAGTAGGCACTCCAAGTCTGCCACGTCCCCCTATACCCACTCCTATATGGGCTACCGATGTTTCAGCGCTTATTAAAATATCCAATATACTTACATAATGAACAAGATGCTCCACATCTTTCACATAGGAAGATACATCTATTATAAAAGGATATTTTTCAAAATACTCTTTGGCAAGCTCCTTACCAGCTTCTGTGTAAGCAGATACTATAGTGTATCTATCTTTTGCATAGTTTAAAACGATATCCAAAACATCTGGTGGTATCCTTCTATGTATAGAACTTGCTTCAAAATGAACTCCTAAAATAGGCCTGCCTTTGGATAAGTCTTTTATCTTGTTAATATTTTCTATTACTTCAGGATTATTAGATAAGCTTATATCCGGTTTTTTATCTTTCTCATAAAAGCTAAAAACTTTTTCATCGAAAAGCGAAGCAAGATAATCTGGTACAAATTGATTGTCAAAACCAACGGTAGACACATGAGCTGTAAGATCAAATATATAATCAAATTTATCTATTACATCTATGCTTATTGGATTTGGCACAAGTTCATCTATATATGGGTTGTTTAAAAGTAGTTTGTTGTCTTTTTTATGCTCGTATCCTATATATACACCACTGTAAGCTCTTTTTATAGCTTTTAAAATAGGTAAAAAGTGAATACTATCCCCAAGAGCAAAGGCAGTCACTACAAGAAGTTTTTTATTGGTTAAATCAACACCTTTTCTATATATCTTATTTGTTGGTATTTCAAATTTTCTATGGACAACGTTTGATTTATCTACATCAAGATAAGATATATAATACTTATCTCTTTCTAAATTTCCGTATTCATACTCTTTTATAGATTGTTTTATAAGAGATTTTGATATTTTCATTAAAATATTATATAAAACTCCCCTCCGCGGGGGAGAGAATGAATATTACATAGATGTACAGCCAGCACCGCTTGCATCAGATGTGCATATACCAGTACCAGTAGCTATACCTTTTTTCACTACACAAGTGCAA
>NZ_JBMFST010000056.1:0-7325 GCF_049967395.1 Hydrogenobaculum sp.
CCCCCTTTGGGCTCTTTGTATCTGACCTTCTACAGGTAGTGGTATATTTACATGTTTATACAAAGTTGATGGGCTCTTTTCATTATGACTTTCTATAGGAGAATGGGCTTCTTTTTGGGTGAGGGCTTTTAGATTGTTTGGATGACTTGGTAGTGGTTTAGTTTTGTAATTTTCTTTATAACGCTTTTTGGCTCTTGCTATAAGTTTTTTATAGGTGATATGCTTTTTACCAAGCTTTACCACAGCCCCTTTGTTAAGATATTTGCCTACTAATTCTGGGTTTAATTTTTCAAGCACTCTAAGCGGTACACCGGTAACATCTGAAACATCTCTTAGAGTACCACCGTTTTTAATAATATAAAGCTTATACTTCCTACCTTCGTATCTTTCTACATACTTCGTATTGTAAGGAACTTTTATAGTCTCTCCTACTCTTAAAAAATTTCTATGAAGGTTGTTTAACTCTTTTAACTCTCTTACAGATGTGCCAAAGCGCTCTGCCAAAACCGACAGCGTATCACCGCTTTTCACTTTATAGCTCATTGTAGGTATTCTTGGTTTTTTGGGTTTGTAAGGGATACAGATTTTTTGTCCTATAGACAAAAATTTATGCCTCCTAAAGGATGGGTTTGCCTCTTTTATAGATTTCGTATGGACGTGAAATTTAAGAGCGATGCCATCTATCGTATCACCCTTCTTAACTTTATAATAATGGCATTCGTAAGCTTTAGCTTGCCATGTGAAAAGCCCCAGACTAATACAAAATATCAAAGCTTTTTGGATAATCTTCATCTTCAAAAACCTCCATTTTATATTTTATATCAGAGACAAAAGCATGTTTTGGGCCTTCTTTTAGCTTTTCTAAAAACATTTCTAATACTTCTTTTTCTCCTATGGCTTCAAACTCTACAGAACCGTCCTCAACGTTTCTAACATAGCCTTGTATACCCAAACTATCAGCTATATCTTTGGTAAAAGCCCTAAAACCTACTTTTTGAACTCTTCCAAAAACTTTTCCTTTTAGAATATACTTCATTGAAAAGACATTATAACATACAAAATTTATCTTTATCAATGAGTATATTGATGTAAAATATTATTTAAGGAGGTATTTACAAATGAAAAGCGCATTAGAAATGTTGAGGGGTTTTGGAGACCACTTTGAAAAACTTGATGTTGGTGCTATGGTACCATCTAACTACGACATGCTTGTATTTAGCGGCATGGGAGGGTCTGGTATTGTAGGAGAGATAATGAAATCCTACCTTATAAAAAATGGTTTCAACAAACCTGTATTCTCTATAAAAGGGTATGAACTGCTACCGTTTGTAGATAAAAACGCTCTTGTGGTATGTATATCTTACAGTGGAGATACAGAAGAAACAATATCTATATTTGAACAAGCCATAAAAGTAGGTACTAAAATAATATCTATAAGCTCTGGTGGAAAACTAGAAGAATTGTCTAACAAGCACAGCGTACCTCACATAAAAATACCTACTGGCTACCCACCAAGGTATGCACTTGGGTTTATGCTAAACGCTTGTTTGTGGCTTTTTGGAAAAGAAGAAGAAATATTGGACTTAAAAGAAGACCTAAAGGCTTCAAGCTCTCATTACGAAGAAATTTCAAAAGACATAGCAAAAGGGCTCTTTGGATATGTGCCTATCATATACGGCACACCGCTTATGGAAACAGCCGCTTACAGATTTAAAACCCAAATAAACGAAAACTCAAAAACACCAGCTTACAACGCTTATATACCCGAGATGCATCACAACGAAGTGGTGGGTTATACAAACCCAGATATAAACCAATACCTTAGGTTTGTAATAGTGGCTGATAAAAAAGAGCATCCAAGGGTAAGCCTAAGGGTAAATATGACAATAGATATACTAAAAGACAAAGGCTTTAACCCAATACTCATATCAGAAGAAGGAAACTCCTACATTTCAAGGCTTTTAAAAAATATATACATAGGGGATTTTGCCAGCTATCACTTAGCAAACATGTACGGCTACGACCCGTTGCCCGTAGATATAATAACTTATGTAAAAAAGAGGCTTCAAGATGGATAGAATAAGATTTGCAGAATCACCGTTTGAAGGGCATCCAGACAAGCTTGCAGACATTATATCCGATGAAATATTAGACGAGTTTATGAGAAAAGACCCTTTTTCCAGGGTCTCAATAAACGTTTTGCTTAGTTCTAACATCGTTTTTATTGCAGGGGAAGTGTCTTCCTCTGCTTATGTAGATTTACAGATGGTATCAAGAAAAGCCATAAAAGAGGTAGGCTATACAAAACCAGAATACGGGTTTGACGGAGATTTGATAGGTGTTATAAGCTCTATAAACGAACAAAGTCCAGAGATAGCCCTTTGCATAGCCTCAGAAGGAGCAGGCGATAGTGCCATAGTGGTAGGTTATGCCACCGATGAGACCGACAACTTCTTGCCAGCCCCTATATACTATGCTCACAAAATCTCAAAAACCACATCTGATTTTAGAAAAAAAGGCATGATGCCCTTCTTAAGACCAGACGGCAAAACGATAGTAGGGATAAAATACGAAGACCAAAACACATTTTACATAGATTCTATAAATATGTTTGTGCAACATGACCCAGATATAAGCTTAGCTCATTTGAGAGAATTAATATTTGAAGATATTATAAAAAAACAAATACCAGATACTTTGCTAAGAAAAGAGACCAAGATAAAGATAAACCCAGCCGGTAGGTTTATAATAGGGGGTCCAGTGGCGGACACAGGTATTACTGGAAGAAAGATTGTATCAGACGCCTACGGGGATATTTCTTTTTCAGGAGGAAGTGCATTTTCTGGCAAAGACCCAACAAAGACAGACAGAGCCGCTTCCTATATGGCAAGATACATAGCAAAACACATAGTGGCAGCCAAATGGGCAAAAAAAGTCCTCATACAAATAGCTTACGCTTTTGGCGTAAAAGAACCCATCGGTTTTGACATAGAAACCTTTGGCACTGAAACAAAGCCTATAGACCTTATAAAATCAAGAATAAAAGAAGTATTTAGCTTGTATCCCAAAGATATCATAGAAACCTTAGATTTAAGAAAACCTATATACAAAAAGACCGCTTGTTATGGACACTTTGGCAAAGAAGGTCTTCCGTGGGAAACGCTTGATAAGTTAGAATATTTTTCTTAATATGAAAATAAATTTTGTAAACTTAGGATGCCCAAAAAACTTGGTGGATTCAGAAAATCTTATTGGTTTTTTTAAGAAAGAAGACATAAGCTCTTATCACAAAGCTGATACCATCATCATAAACACCTGCGGGTTTATAGAGCAAGCCAAAAGAGAATCTATTGAACACATTTTAAGAGCAATAGAAGATGGTAAGAAAGTGCTTGTGACAGGATGCCTTGTTTATAGATACAAAGAAGAGCTTCAGAAGGAAATACCAGAAGCTATTTTTTTCGAAAATATAAAAGATTTAGAAGGTATCAAGCTTTTAGAAGCACCAAAAAGACAAATTACCACAAAATATTACGCTTACCTTAAAATAGCGGAAGGCTGCAACAGAAAATGCTCTTTTTGTGCAATACCAAGCATAAGAGGACACCATAGGTCAAAATCCATAGAGGAGCTTGTGGACGAAGCAAAGTATCTCAAAGAAAACGGCGTGAAAGAACTCATCATAGTATCTCAAGATACCCTTTACTATCAAGAGGACAACACTTTTAAAAGCATAATAAAACTCTTAGAAGCCCTTGAAAAGCTAGATTTTCCTTGGATAAGGCTCATGTACCTTTACCCAAACAGCATCACCAATGAGCTTGTAGATTTTATAGATAGTTCTAAAAGCGTATTACCATATTTTGATATACCGCTTCAACATATATCTGATAAAGTTTTAAAAAGCATGAGAAGAGGATACACAAAAAAAGATATTTTCAAACTTTTAGAAAGCATAAACTCTATGAAACACAAAAAACCTATCTTGAGAAGCTCTTTTATAGTAGGATACCCAACGGAAGAAGAAAAAGACTTTGAAGAGCTTTTAGATTTTATAAATGAAAAACTTTTCCAATTTGTAGGAGTTTTTGAATACTCCCACGAAGAAGGGACTTTTGCTTATCAGCTTGAAGACATCATCCCACAAGAAGAAAAACAAAGGCGCTACAAAGAGGTGTTTAATCTATCTCAAAATATATTGGAAGAAAAAAACAGCGCTTTGGTAGGACAAGAGATAGATATACTAATAGAAAAAAAAGACAAAGGAAGAGCCTTTTTCCAAGCCCCCGACATAGACGGGATAGTAATATTAGACAACAAAACCTCTAAAACAGGCGTTATAAAAAAAGCAAGGGTAATAGGAAGTATAGGCACAGATTTGCTGGTGGATGTATGATACTTTATATTCTAAATATCATATTTTATCTAATGGCTTTTGTAAGTTTCTTACTTTATACATTAAAAGCCAAAAATACGCTAAAGTATAGCTTAGTCTTTATAATGCTTGGGAATCTGTCTTATCTTGTTAAGCTCATAATAAACGTAAAAACTGGTGTAGCGTTTGGTAACATAGATGCTATAGTAGCGTTTTCTGGCAACGTCATCATGCTTTTTTACGGCATACTTCTTACAAGATTTAGAAATTTAGAGAATATAGGGTTTATCATATCTTTTATAGGTGCTCTATTTAGCATGGCAAATTTAAGAAACGTATTTTTACATCAGCAGCCGAGTCTCTTAAATCCGATATTTTTAATACATATAATAAGCGCAGGACTCTCTTACTCTTTTATCATGCTTGGAGGCATTTTTTCACTTTTAAAGCTTATATCAGAAAAGCAGATAAAACAAAAAAAGTTTTCAAAAACCTACGTCCCTATTTATACTTTAATATTTATAGAAAAACTTTCCATAAACATGAGCTTTATATTTTTAACCATCACCATACTTTTTGGTGTTATGTGGTCTTTTTATTACGATAAAAGCCTTTACGTAGACCCAAAGATTATAGTCATATCGTTTTTATGGTTTTACTATGCAATACTTGTGCATACTTACATATTTAAATCTTCAAAACCTACCACCATATCGGTTTTATCGGCTTTAGGAAGCACAATCACAGTTATATCTGTCATATTCATAAAACATAGTATAATAACAGGATGAGTAAAGCTTGGTCCGGAAGGTTTAAAGAAGAAACTCTAAAAGATGTTGAGCTTTTCACAGAATCTATAAGCTTTGACAAGGTTTTGGCTCTTTATGATATAGAGCAAGATTTTGCCCACTTGGAAGCTCTTCTAAAAGCAAACGTCATCTCAAAAGAATCCTACGAGAACATCAAAAAAGGTCTTCAAAAGATAAAAGAAGAAATAGAAAAAAACGAATTTATCTACGACATATCAAAAGAAGATATACACATGAACATAGAAAGCAGATTGTATGAACTAATAGGAGAAGATGCTAAAAAATTACACACAGGGCGCTCAAGAAACGACCAAGTAAACACAGATTTAAGACTATATTTAAAAAAACACATATTAGATATTTTTGAGCTTTTAAAAGCCTTAAAACAACAGCT
Organism: Hydrogenobaculum sp.; assembly: GCF_049967395.1. Lineage (NCBI taxonomy): Bacteria > Pseudomonadati > Aquificota > Aquificia > Aquificales > Aquificaceae > Hydrogenobaculum > Hydrogenobaculum sp. The sequence continues at coordinate 5,579 of NZ_JBMFST010000056.1, forward strand.
TATTTTAAAAGCAAAAGAGTATGAAAACCTTATAATACCAGGATATACGCACCTTCAAAGAGCCCAGCCGGTGTTGGTGGCTCATTACCTTCTTTCTTTCAAAGAGGCTTTTTTAAGGGATTCTCAGAGGCTTATAGATGCTTACAGAAGGATAGATACTCTAACCCTTGGAAGCGGTGCTTTGGCAGGGGCAGATTTTCCTTTGGATAGATTTTTAGAAGCAAGCATTTTAAACTTTTCCAAAATCTCTAGAAACTCAATGGACGCTGTAGCAGATAGAGATTTTGCCATAGAGTACATGTTTTGCCTTAGTACCATAGCCATGCATCTTTCAAGGATGGCAGAGGATTTTATCATATTTAACACAGAGGAGTTTAAATTCATAGATTTACCAGACAGCCTTTGCACTGGAAGTTCTATCATGCCCCAGAAGAAAAATCCTGATGTCTTAGAGCTTATAAGAGGAAAAACTGGAAGAGTGTATGGAGACCTTATAAACCTTATGATAAATCTAAAAGGGCTCCCAATGACTTACAACAGAGACCTTCAAGAGGACAAAGAGCCCATTTTTGATGCCACAAAAACCATTACAAACAGCCTTAAGATGATGATACTAATTGTAAAAGACATGAAGTTTAGAGAATATATCGACGCTGGCAATCTACTGCTTGCCACAGACTTGGCAAACTATTTGGTAGAGCAGCATATACCATTTAGAGAAGCTCATCACATAGTAGGAAACATCGTAGCATACTCTTTAGAGCACCAAAAACCTTTAGAATCCCTTACAAAAGAAGAGCTAAACCTTTTTTCAAAAGCCTTTGACAAAGACGCCAAGTATATAATTTCCAAAGAATCCTCTATCTTAAGAAAAAAGACTTACGGCAGCACTCACAAAGATTTTGTAAAAAAGCAGTTAGAACTATCTTCTTTAGAAGAAAACATAGACAAAAGTTTGTAAAAAATTATATTTTATAAATGAGGGTGTTATGATAAAAGCTTTAAAACAAGGCTCCAAAGGGCTTACTATTACAGAGGTGATGGTATCTATAGCGCTTGTGGCAATAGGTATTATAACGTTTGCCGCTATGCAAGCATTTTTTGCCAACGATACAAAAAATAGGTTCATATACGGATGTCTTATCACAACAGCCTCAAACGGCATAGCCATGTGCATGAGCGGTCAGCCAGTACCGTCTTCAGTCCAATGTGGTGGCATACAAGTAAGCTTAAATATAGACCAATCTGGAAACATTGTAAATGGAAATGGAGCATGTAGTCCACCTGCAAGTGGATGTAGTACTATTACAGCCACAGCCTCTTACAACAATCTATCTTACAGCGAGTCTGACAATGTTTGCCAATTCTAAATCTAAGGCTTTTACCATTACAGAGATGCTCGTGGCAATAACTATGAGTCTTGTTCTCATGCTAGCACTTTTTGAACTTTATGAATCTACCCAAAAGATGTTTTTTAATACAAACTCAATATCAGGTGCAGAAGAAAACGCCTACAACGCTTATGTTATAATGCAAAAGTTTTTTGATAGGTGGGGTGCTGGAGTACCAACTAGCAATAGCAATACATATGGTGGATACCCTCCTCCCACGGTAAACTATATATCTATATCTTCTGGTAGTCCTTGTGACAGTATTACGTTCTACGGTAGCATGCATGGGTTTGGGATGGTTCAAAACATAGACAGCAACTCTAATGCACAGCTTGTAAGTTGCAGGCTTTCAGATA
>NZ_JBMFST010000057.1:0-7195 GCF_049967395.1 Hydrogenobaculum sp.
CATAGATTTTTTCATGATTTTTTGTTTTTTAATATACCTTTTTTCTCTTTTGGAAATGTTTGATACCTTTTTAGAAGGTCTTTTGTTGCTTACTTGTCTTATCGTGCTTATGTAGATCGGTTTATTCGGTTTTTTAAAGGGTATATTTATTTTTACCAGAGCAAGCAAAAAAGATAGGTGTATTAGTATGGACAACAAAAAACCAAATATAAAAAATTTATGTCTTCTCATATTTATTTTTTATAAAATCTATAAAACCAGGAATATCTAACGTAGTGTCAACTCCCAAGATAAATTGATCAAAATCTCTAAGTTTTACAAGATCCTTTGTAGTGCAGATATAATTTTTATTGGACTCTAAATCCTCTTTTTTATAAAAATAGTGGTCTGGAAAAATTTTAACATCTTCTATTTTAAAACCTATATCTTTTGATAGGTTTTCAACAAACTTTATAAAGGGTTTTTCATCTCCTATAGCACAAACTATACTAAAACTTTTACCTTTAACATAAGATATATCAACGTCTTCAAAGTTTTTATCAACAAAAGCTCTAAAAAAAGCTTTTGCTCCAAAGATCGGTTTGTTTATGTTTAAAGTGGGCATATCAAAGGATTCTAACCTTGTTATAATTAACGCGTCAGCTCTATTCATAGAACTGTAAGGCTCTCTTAGATTTCCCAAAGGAAGAAGACGGTCTTTCATACGGTTTGCTGGTATTAGCAAAATATCTAAATCCCTTTTTATATATCTATGAGAAAAAGCATCATCTAATATTATTATCTTTGAACCTAATTTTTTACAAATTTCAGCCCCTTCTATCCTTTTAAAAGCCACCACAACGTTAGCTTTGGTTTTTAGAAATATCTCTACAGCTTCATCTCCATAGGTTTTTGCATCACAAGAGCTAACTATAAGATTTTCCCTAGACGCTCTTTTATAACCTCTTAACACTATACAAGGATTTAACTCTTTTAAGGCTTTTGCAAGATATATAGAAACTTGGGTTTTTCCAGTTCCGCCTACGCTTAGGTTTCCTATAGATATTACAAAAACACCCGGGTGTTTGGCTTTTAGTATGTTAAAATCAAAAAGCTTATTCCTAACCCATATACCAGCCCCATAAAGAAAAGAAGCCGGAGCCAAAAGCCTCCTTATGAAGTTCATTCAATAAGTATATCAAGTTTTAGTTTGAAGTCTCTTGTTGGGTATCCATTGTGCTGCTAATTGATTGTTCGTAAATTTGCTTTATTATGTCTGCTACAAACTGAGCTCTCTGAGTTTCTGTAAAACTTGACTCTACTTTAGAGCGGCCATTTTTTGCAATCTCCATGGCTTGATCCTCGTTTTCTAAGAAAAACAAAAGCTTTTCTTCTATTTCAAGCCTATCAAGAGGAGTATAAACCACTATCTCTTGGTCTGGCATGAAAAATCCTGGCAGCGACGCCCTATAATCTATAAAAGCACAAGAACCTTGAGACATAACTTCAATAGGTGTAAACCCTATTCCGGAAGGTACTATTGAAGGAAAACTGAGAAATGTTATCATAGAGTTGGCGTATATGTTTAAAACATCTTCTTGTGTTTCGGCAGTGATTACCTCTTGGCCTTCTTTTAACGGTACCTGAGAATCTCCTAAAATCTTTATCTCTATGCCTTCCAAAAAGCTTATTACAAAGAGTCTTTTTCTTGCTGTATTGTAGAGCCCTACATTTACTAAAAAGTTGATATAAGCTTCTGGTGATTCATTTCTCCATTTTAAAAATTTTTCTTGTATTTCATAGTTAAAAAATGGAAGCATGTATTCTACAGCAAATATAACATCTACTTCTGGATTTCTTCGCATGAATTCACCAACTTCTACAAATACTGGCATTACCTCTTCCGGAAAAATTTTTGCACTTTCTTGTATTATGATATTTGGATCTACGATAGGTCCTGGAAAAAGAACTTTTATATCCTTCTCTTGAGATATCGGTCTTTGCAACAGATCTTCAGATACAAAGGGAGCTAAGAAGTATATATTTTGATAGCCTATGCTTCTTAAAAAATCAGCATGCTTCATGTCTGTTATCATTTGTATAAAGTTTCTAGACTCTCTTCCGTTGAAAAGAGCAGGATAATATAGCATAGGGTCTTCAGTAAAAACGCTTATATGCAAAAAGCCGAAGGCATCGCATAAGGAAACTCTATTACCGTTGGATTCACCGTAAACCAAAGCAGAACCATTTACATCCATCACAAAAAACGGCCTTTGCTCTTGCAAGAAGTTTACATAAGCATCTATATTGTTATAATCAATATCATAAAATATAAGCTCTATACCAAATTGGTTTAGCTTTTGAGCCATGCGCTCTACATAATGAGCGTTATAACTAAGACCGGGTGTTCTTACAAAAATTCCTTTCATAGTAAAACTATTATAAACTAAAATCATAAATAGAGTTTTCTTTGTTAAAATCTTAAAATAAGAGTTTAAGTTTCTAAAGCTTTTAATAAAAAAGTATTGTAAAATATACATCTATGGATTACAAAGACACTATCAACTTACCAAAGACAGACTTTCCAATGAAAGCAAATTTATCGGAAAAAGAGCCGGAAATTCTTAAAAAATGGGAAGGGTTGTATAAAAAATTAAGGGAGCAAAGAAAAGGAAGACAGCTTTTTGTATTGCACGATGGACCACCTTATGCCAACGGCAACATTCACATAGGACACGCTTTAAATAAAATTTTAAAAGATATTATATGCAAAGTAGCTCTGATAGAAGGCTTTGACGTGGATTATAAACCCGGGTGGGATTGTCACGGTCTTCCAATAGAACAGCAAGTAGAAAAAGAGCTAAAAGCAAAAAAAATAAATAAAGAAAACATCCCAAAGGACGAGTTTAGAAGGCTCTGTAGAGAATACGCCTCTAAGTTTGTAAGCATTCAAAAAGAGGAGTTTGTTAGATTAGGTGTATTGGGTGATTGGGAAGAACCGTACCTAACAATGGACCCAAAATACGAAGCTCAAGAAGTAAGAGAAATAGGAAGATGCCTTCAAAACGGCGTGCTTTACAAAGGAAACAAGCCAGTTTATTGGTGTATATACGATAAAACCGCAGAAGCAGAAGCTGAGGTTGAATACAAAGAGAAAAAAGATATATCTATATACGTAAGGTTTGAGCTTTTAAAACAATCAGAAAATGTTTTAAGGCAAAAGCTAAATTTACCAGATAAACCTATTTCAATAGTAATTTGGACCACTACTCCTTGGACACTTCCTGCAAACTTAGGCGTGATGGCTTCCGAAGATATAGAGTACGGTGTTATTGAAGATAACAACCATCTTCTTTTGTTAGAAAAACAAAGCCAATATGCAAAAGAAAAAGATTTTATAGCCTCTATAAAAGGCAAAGAACTTATAGGTTTAGAATATCAGCATCCTTTTATAGAAAGAACAGGCAAGATATATCCTTCTGAGTTCGTAGAGGTTGGCACCGGTACAGGTTTTGTCCATATGGCACCGGGACATGGTATGGAAGACTATATAGTAGGGTTAAGATATGGCTTAGAGCCGTTTTCACCGGTAAATGAAGCCGGTAGATTCACAGAAGAAGCTCCGGAGTTTATAAGAGGTTTAAGCGTATTTGAAGCAAACAAAGTTATTATAGAACATCTAAAACAAACAGGCTTTCTTTTAAAGGAAGAAGAGATTTCACACTCTTATCCCCATTGCTGGCGCTGTAAAAACCCGGTAATATATAGAGCTACTCCTCAGTGGTTTATAGGTGTTGATATTAAAAGCCAAAAACTTCAGAATAAAAGCATAAGAGAAAAAGCCATCGAAGAAGCTTACAACGTAAAATGGGTGCCAAAGACTGGACAAAACCGTATGCTTTCAATGCTTCAAAATAGGCCCGATTGGTGTATATCAAGACAGAGATTTTGGGGAGTACCTATAACAATATTTTATTGCAAGCACTGTGGTGAGCCTCTTTTAGAATTTCATATATTTGAGCACGTGGCAAAAATATTTGAAAACTCACCGCATGGAGCCGACGAATGGTTTAAAAAAGACGAAAAAGAGCTTTTACCACCAGACACAGTATGTAAAAAATGTGGTTCCAAAGAGTTTACAAAAGAAACGGATATTTTGGATGTGTGGTTTGACTCTGGTTCTTCCCATGCTTCGGTGTTGAGACCAAGAGGCATAGAAAAAGCCGACGTTTACTTAGAGGGTTCAGATCAACACAGGGGATGGTTCCAAGCTTCTTTGTTGGAATCAATAGCTTCTTACGGAGAGGCACCATTTAAATCTGTGGTTACCCATGGATTTACCGTAGATGAAAAAGGCCATAAGATGTCAAAATCCCAAGGAAATGTCATATCGCCTCTTGAGATTATAAAAGAATACGGGGCAGATATATTGAGACTTTGGGTAATATCAGAGGACTACACCGAAGATATAAAGCTTGGAAAATCTATATTAAAACGATTAGCTGAAGATTATAAGAAAATAAGAAACACGTTAAGATATTTCCTTGGAAACTTGTATGATTTTAAATATGAGCTTTCTATAGCACCGGAAAAGCTACACCATTTTGATAGATATATGTATGCTTATGCCTCAAAGGTTTTTGAAGAGCTTTTTGGTTTTTATAAAAATCATCAATACCACAGATTTTATCACAGGTTAATGGAATTTATCAGCGTAGATTTATCAGCTTTGTATTTTGATGTAATAAAAGATAGACTCTATATGCATAAAAGCGGTTCTTTCGAAAGGTTATCAGCCCAAACGGCGCTTTATTTCTTGCTTAAAAATCTTGCAATTCTTCTTTCTCCCGTGCTCAGTTTTACTGCCGAAGAAACTTACTATTATATGAAAAGCATAGAAAACCATCTGCCAGAAAGTATATTTATGAATGAATATAAAGCTTCTAATTTTACCGATGAGGAGCTTTTAAAAGACTACCAAAAACTTTTGCTTCTTAGAAAAGATGTATTGAAAGCCATAGAAATGGAGCGTAAAAAAGATGTTATAAAGCATCCTTACGAGGCAAGGGTTGTTATAAAACCAAATGAAGAGTTTTATGGGCTTTTAGAAAAGTACAAAGATTACCTTCACTCATTTTTTACGGTTAGCCAAGTAGAAATAGCAGAAAACGATGGTGAGGAAGGCGAGTACACGAAGCTTCCTATTAAGATAGAAAAAGCCAAAGGTGAAAAATGCCCAAGATGTTGGTTGTATGTAGAAACAATGGTAAATGGAGTATGCCCAAGATGTGCTGAAAACATAAAGGTATAATATTTCATTGTATTTTTATAAGATTTTAATATAATATTTTCCAAGGAGGTAATTCGTTGAAAAGGCATATTTTAAGAGCAAAGATCCATAGAGCCACTGTTACAGGAGCCAATCTCAACTACGAAGGTTCTATATCAATAGACGAGAGGCTTTTAGAAGCTGGGAAATTTGTGATATTTGAAAAAGTGGACATATACAACGTAAGCAACGGAAATAGGTTTTCTACCTATGTGATACCGGGAAAAACCGGTGAAATATCGCTAAACGGTGCAGCCGCAAGGTTATGTATGCCAGGTGATGTTATAATAATAGCTTCTTATGCAGAAGTAGAAGAAGAGGAACTGCCTTATTTTAAACCTTACCTTGTATATGTAGATGATAAAAACAACATATTGGAAGTGAAAAGAGATATGTACCATGTCTTCACCTATTGAAGAAAACATATGTTTTGATAAGGTACCATCAGTTTCGCCTCAAGAGGCAAAAATGCTTTTAGACAAAGATAAAGATTATGTGCTTTTGGACGTGAGAACAAAGATGGAATATGATAAATGGCGCATAGAAGTAGCTAAGCTTTATTCTCTTGATACCTTGATGAAAACTTACAAAGAGCTTGATAGGTCAAAGAAGTATCTTGTTATATGTTTAAGCGGTGGTAGAAGTGCTTGCGCTACCTATGCATTAAGGCAGCTTGGCTTTGAAGCTTTTAATATAAAAGGTGGAATGTTGGAATGGCCTTATGAAACTATAGGTAGTTTTGACGATTTATGAGGCCTTTGGTATTAGAGTTAGAAGGTTTTTTATCTTACAAAGAAAAAACTGTTATAGATTTCTCAGAGCTTTCTTTATTTGCCATCACGGGGATGACTGGAGCCGGCAAAACAACCATAATAGACGCTATAACATTTGCGCTTTACGGTAAATGTCCAAGGTTTGAAAAAGGTGCTTCCAAAGAGGACTATATATCAAAAGGGAAAAATTTTTTTAGAGTATCCTTAACATTTTCTTTAAACGGTAAAACCTATACGGTGGAAAGGTCTTTAAAAAGTGGTAAAAATATTGTACTTTCTTTCAAAGAAAACGGAAAAGAAATAATTACAGAAGAAAGAAATAAGCTAAGGGAAGAACGAATTAAAGAAATCTTAGATATGGATTATGATACGTTTACCAAAGTAATAGTTTTACCGCAAGGGGAATTTGCAAAATTTATTAAACCAGAGAGCCCCCAAGAAAGAAGAGAAATAATAATGAGATTGAGTAATTTAGATAAAATAGAGAAAATGAGGGAGCTTGCATCTTCTCAAAAAAAGGATTTAAAAAACGAAATAGATTCAATAGCCTTCAAGATAGATAACTTAAAATCTACCCAAGAAAACGTAGAGGAACTTCAGAAAAATCTCACCTCTTTAGAGCAAGAGCTTAGCGTAAAAACTTCAGAGAAAAAAGTGTTGTTAGAAAGGCTTGGCAATGCTAAGAAAAAACAGGAGTTAGAAACTGAGCTAAACAAACTAAGAGCCGAATATAAAAATTTAGAAAGTCAAAAAGAACAAATGGCCTTTCTTAAAAGTCGTATTGAGTTTTTAAAACCAAAACTTAGTCTAAAATCAGACATAGAAAGATATGTAAAGTTAAAAAAAGAATTAGACAACACAGCGTTTGAGCTTGATAAAAAAAATAAAGAGTACTTTTTAAAAGAGCAAGAATACAATAGACTTTTGATAAATTTTGAAACAGCAAAAGCTGATTACGAACAGACAAAAGTTCAAGAAGAACGCATAGAAAAGGGTCATAAGATAATATCTATATTAGAGAATGCGTTATCCTTAGAATCTTTTACAATAAAAGACGAAAGCAAGCTAAAAGATGTTGAACGGCAAATAAAGATAACTAAAGAAGAAGTATCAA
>NZ_JBMFST010000058.1:0-7056 GCF_049967395.1 Hydrogenobaculum sp.
GCTACACCAGCGGCAAAATTTACGGCAAAAAGCTTCATCAAAAACATAGCCAATTTGTCGTACTTTGGATCTTTAGTTTTGTAGGCTATGGTCTTGACTATAGCTATGAATACAGAGAGCCCCAACGTAAGGGGCACGTAGATAAAATGGTTGATCGCCGTAAAGGCGAATTGGAACCTGGACAAATCAAGTAGGTCCATAATCTATACCTCCTTTCAAAAAATTAATCAAGTATAAGGATACAGCACTCCTACAGCTGCCATAACACCAAATGCACCAACTGCATATTCCAGAAAATCACGTCTTGAAGCTTCCATATGCAAAACCTCCTTAGGTCGATTAGCGCCAACCAACCTACACAAGTTTAATTTAACTTAAAAATTATCTTATAACAATGAAATATATCATATCATAATAGTAAAATAAAAGTAACTCTTAATATAGAAGTATTGTGAAATATATGTGTGAAACTATTATTTGATAAATAGTATATACATACTAACTCAAAATAAAAATTTTCACTATAGCGCAAGTATATTAGCTTTTAGAATCGTGCTTTAATTATTTGAAACGAGCGTTTAGGGCTACACCAAAATCTAATTGAACATCGTTTTGATAAAGTTCAACAAGTTCGTTACCTTTGTTAGTGGGTCTTATATATGTATTTTTGGTAATAATATCTTTTTCGTAATAATCAGCATGCCTTCTTATGTCAGAGGTGTATATCTCTGGCGGCGGTTCTTGATAAGTTTTTGATAAATTAAGAGATTTTATATTGTCCACTAAAGCGCTTACAGAAGGAAGTCTATTGAAAAAGAATGAAAATCCTACGCTTTGCTTCTCATCTCTTGGTAAAGGGGATGATACGCTGGCGTATACACGATGATTGGTTTTGAAGTTTACATCCTTATAAGGTATTTTTATATCAAGTTTTAGCGGTTTAGAAAAAGCAAAATGTCCAAATACAAAAAGCCCTAAAACAACCACTCCCCGCTTTAACATAAAATTTATTATATACCTATCAAAATAAAATTTCAATGATATAGTCTTTTTAGTATATAATATAAGCATGTTAAGAGACACGTATATAGGCCTAGTAGACGATAGCTTTATAGGAAAACACGTTAAGTTAGCGGGATGGATAGATTCCATAAGAGATCATGGTGGTGTTTTGTTTATTGATTTAAGAGATAAAGAGGGTAAGCTTCAAGCTGTTTTAGAAGAATCGGAAAATAAAGAACTTTACGATATAGCAAAACATTTTAAAGAAGAAAGCGTTGTATTGGTAGAAGGCTTGGTAAGAAGAAGGCCATCTGGTACGGAAAATCCAAAAATAAAATCTGGCAACGTAGAACTTTTAATAGAGCGTATTGAGCTTTTAAACGCATCGGAGACGTTACCGTTTCCCATAGATGATAACATAGATATTTCAGAGGAGCTAAGATTAAAATATAGGTATCTTGATTTAAGAAGACCAAAGTTTCAAAAAGCCATAAAAACAAGAAGCAAAGCCCTTAAAATAACAAGGGATTTTTTCGAAGAAAACGGCTTTTACGAGATAGAAACTCCATTTTTAATAAAATCAACTCCAGAAGGCGCCAGAGACTTCTTGGTACCATCAAGACTTCATCCTGGTAAGTTTTACGCCCTTCCTCAATCCCCACAACTTTTTAAACAAATATTAATGGTATCCGGTTTTGATAGATACTTTCAAATAGCAAGATGTTTTAGAGACGAAGATCTAAGGTCTGATAGGCAGCCAGAGTTTACCCAGATAGACTTTGAAATGTCTTTTGTAGAAGAATCAGACATTATGGAAATATCGGAAAAACTTCTTTCTAAACTATTTTTGGAGCTTTTAGACATAGAGTTAAACATACCTTTTAAAAAGATTACCTACAAAGAAGCTATGGAAAGGTATGGCTCCGATAAACCAGACACTCGTTTTGGCTTGGAGCTTGTAGACTTAACAGATATATTTAAAAATACAAATTTCAACGTATTCAAAAGCGCTTTAGAGCAAAAAGGTATAATAAAAGCCATAAAGATAAATAAAATTTTATCGAGAAAAGAGATAGACAACCTTACAGAGTATGTGAAAGGACTTGGTGCTAAGGGGCTCGCTTGGGGTAAAGTAGAAAATGGTGAATTTAACTCTCCTATAGCGAAATTTTTGACTGATCAAGAAGTGAAAGCGATGTTGTCAAGGCTTGATGCAAAAGACAACGAAATGATATTTTTCTCAGCAGATAAGCCTAAAAACGTATATAAAATACTTGGAAACTTAAGATTGCAACTTGGCAAGATGCTAAACCTTGTAGATGAATCCAAGTTTGAGTTTCTATGGGTGGTGGATTTTCCCATGTTTGAATACAACGAAGAGGAAGGAAGGCTTGAAGCTATGCACCATCCGTTTACATCTCCAAAAACAGAAGACTTGGATAAGATAAGATATATTATTGACAAAGAAAACAAAGAAGATATAATTAATATTGGTGAAAATATTGGTGCAAGGGCATACGATATTGTGTTAAATGGTGTTGAAATAGGAGGAGGTTCTATAAGAATACACAACAAAGATGTACAAAAGCTTGTATTTAAGATTTTAAACATATCAGACGAAGAAGCGAACATGAAATTTGGATTTTTGTTGGAAGCATTAAAATACGGAGCACCACCACACGGGGGTTTAGCTTTTGGTTTTGATAGGCTAATGGCTATGATGCTAGGTTTTGACTCAATAAGAGATGTGATAGCTTTTCCTAAAACTCAAAAAGGTACTTGTTTGCTCACCGGTGCTCCAGATATAGTCTCAGACAAACAGTTAAAAGAACTGCATATAAAAATTACCTGATGGAACTTTACAAAACGTTGTTAAACCTTGGCTACGAAAAAAGAAAAAGCCAAGAAGAAATGTTTAGCATAGTCGAAGAATATATAAACAAAAATTCAGAAGACCAGTATGTAATTTTAGACGATCTTCATAATCAAGGACAAAACATCGTATTGATAGAAGCTCCTACCGGAGTTGGAAAAAGCTTTGGATACTTGTTACCTATAATAGAACACAATCAAAAAGCGATAATATCCACTAAAACAAAAATTCTACAAGAACAGCTTCGAAGAGATCTTGAATTTTTATCATCCACAAGAAAAAATTACTTTGGCAAAGGTATCAACTATCTTATATTGAAAGGAAAAGGAAATTACCTTTGTCTTGATAGATTTTACGATAAAGAAAACGAGCTAAAACAAACAACGATATTTGGAAAAGTAAGCTTATCACAAAATATAAGAAATCTCATAGAATCTTCAACATGGGACGGAGATGTAGAATTCACCAACATCCCATTAGAAGTCTGGACTGATATAAACATAGACGAAAACTACTGCGATTCTAACTATAGAAAGTCTTGTCCTTACTTAAAGGATTGTTTTTACTATAAAAAGCTAAAAGACAAAGAAAGAGTGGCAGATATTTTGGTAATAAACCACAGCCTTTTGGTCTTAAAAAATTTTGATAAAGAATCAGATAAAATACTAGTAATAGATGAAGCTCATGAACTTGATGAAGCCTTGGTAAAATCTCTTACCGTTGGATTCTCAGTCAACGGTCTAATGAGGCTTGTAGCATCTATAAGAGATATGCTTCCAAACGACAGCAAGAATATGCTTGATAGTGTAGATATACTTGGAATATTTAAAAGTTTATTTGAAAACATCTTTGAAGATAAAAAACAAAAACCTATTGACAAATCTGCCACGGCCTACAAATCTACCACGCCCTACAAGCCTACCACGGTTTACAAGTCTACCACGACTCACAACTCCGCCACTGGTAAATATCCAAGTTCAATACCTTTGGATGAGGCTTTTTTCGTAGAGCCAATGATTAGCATGATTTACGAACCGCTAAAACAAGCCGTTAACGTTATAAAAAACCATGTTGTTAAAACGGTTATGGAAAGGCTTGAATACAAAAATACAATAAGTCAAAAGTTTAAGGCTTTTTTAGAAAGCTCTTTGCTGTTTGACGATGAATTCTTAAATAGATTTAGCATAGATACAAGCCAACTACAAAACGGGTTTAACGATGAATCCATAGACAGGTTAGAATACGAGATTATGAAACTCATAGCTAAATTCAAATCTATTTCGAACCGTGTATCAAACATTTACAACAGTTTAAAATATATGGAGGATGAAGAAAATAAAGATATCATAGGTTTTGTGGTAAGTAGAGAGTTTTCAAAAAAACTTGAAGATTTCAACTATAAGATAGAGGCTTTTCCTATTTTCCCTAAAAACGCAATAGACCTAGACAACTACAAGGCGGTTATACTGACATCGGCAACGTTAGACAAAGATCTTATAGAACTTACCACAGGTATTAAAGGAAAATATTACTCTCTAAAACCAGTCTTCAACTATGAAGACGTAAACTTTATAATAAAAAACATAGTACCGAAGAACAAAGATTTGTGGAAAGAAGAGTTGGCAAATAGTCTAAGATACTTAAGAACATTTTACAGCAAGGTTTTGGTGCTTTTAACAAGCTATGAGCAGATGGAATACATACCAAAAGACGAAGATATCGTATTCCAAAATACAACAACGCTAAGAAAAGCTATAGAAATGGTAGAAAATGGAGACAAAAACGTGCTGGTGGGCGTAGACTCTGTATGGACAGGTATAGACTTAAAAGGTGAAAAAGGCCTTCTTATAGCAAAGCTTCCCTTCGATTCTCCTACCGATCCTATAAACTACCATAGGATGAAGTATTTTGAAAAACACAACATGGACGGTTTTAGCTATGCGAGGAAAAAGGCATTTTTACAGTTTAAACAAGGGTTTGGAAGACTCGTAAGAAGCAAAAAAGACAAAGGCACAGTAATAATATGCGATTCTAGAATATGGAAGTACGAAGAGTTTATAAATTTTATTAAAAGCTTAAAAGTTAAAATATATTATCGCCAGCAAAGAGGCGACTAAAAATATCTTTGCAATAAGAAGAGGTAAGTTTGCAAGAATATAGGGTAAACGAAAAGATTACGGCAAGAGAAGTGAGGCTAATAGACGAGAATGGGAATCAAATAGGCATAGTACCCATAGAAGAAGCTCTTGAAGCCGCCAACAGAAAAGGGCTTGATCTCGTTGAAATAGCCCCGCAGGCAAATCCACCTGTATGTAAGATTTTAAACTACAGCAAGTTTAAGTACGAGATTCAAAAAAAAGAAAAAGAAGCTAAGAAAAAGCAAAAAGAATCTGCTATAAACGTAAAAGACATAAACCTTAAAGTCATGATAGACAATCACGACTTGGCTATTAAAATCAAACAGATGAGAGAGTTTTTGGAAGATGGAGATAAGGTAAGAGTGCGTATAAGGTTTAGAGGAAGAGAAAACATATATCCAGAGCTTGGCAACAAGCTTGTTGATAAAATAATAAACGAATTGGCGGACGTTGGTGTTTTGGAAAAGCCTCCGCTGAAAGAAAACGCTTTCTTAACCTTTACATTGCTTCCTAAGAAAAAATAAGTTATAATAATAAGCTTAAACTAAGTTTGGAGGTTTTTATGAAGGTAAAGATGAAGACGAATAGAACTATGGCAAAAAGGTTTAAGATTACGGCAAAGGGCCACATCAAAAGGGCTAAAGCGAACGGCAGTCACTACAACACAAGAAAACCAAAGGATAGAAAAAGAAGGCTTAGAAAGAAAACCCTCATCACAAATCCAACCGTCGAAAGAAAGTTAAAACCGCTACTTCAAAACGTATAAACCATTAAAGCTTAACTCAATGGTCTTTGTTATAAAAATAGGCTCTAACGTGCTATCTACAGAGGGAGGGGATTTTGATATCAGCTTTTTATCTTCTATAGCAGAGGACATAAAAACCCTTCAAAAGCAAGGTATTAAATTTGTAATAGTTTCCTCTGGCGCCGTTATGGCTGGCAAAAAAATACTAAATATACACACGGATTCAATATTATCAAGGCAAATTTTAGCTTCCGTTGGTCAATCAAGACTAATGTCCTTATACGACAGCATATTTTCAAACTATAGCCTTGTTATAAGCCAAATACTTATCACTTCAGATGTTTTCACAAACCAAAACATGTTCTCAAATGCCCAAAGAACTATAGAAGGCCTTTTAGAATACAATATAATACCCATTATAAACGAGAACGATGCCATAGCTACAGAAGAACTCATATTTGGTGACAACGATTTTTTAAGCGTATACGTATCTTACATATCAAAAGCTTCGAAGCTCGTAATATTTTCTACAGCCGGTGGGCTATATACAAAAGATGGGAAAACGCTTATAGCCGAAGTAAAAGATTTTGAAGAAGCCTTTAAACAGGTAAATCCTACAAAAAGCACCTTTGGAAGTGGAGGTATGTTGAGCAAGCTTCAAGCTTCTATGATGGCATCAAAAATTGGTGTGGAAGTTTTTATCACTTCTAAAAGCCAAAAACTTATAGATATATACAACAACAAAGCCTTGGGCACAAAAATACCAGCTTCTTCAAACACGAAATTAAAACCAAAAGATATTATAAAACTAGCTCAATATTCAAAAGGTATAATTTATGTAGACGAAGGTGCAAAAAAAGCCATTTCCAACAGAAAAGCGCTTTTAGCTATAGGCATAAAAGGATTTGACGGGGTATTCAAAAAAGGTGATATCGTAAGCATAGTAGATGAACAACAAATACTTGTAGGCAAAGGCAAAATTCAATACGATTCCAAAGAACTGAAAAACATAATAGGTAAAAAAAATAAAGAAGTTATAAAAACTGACGACATTTACACAATTTAAATATCTAAAACCGAACATAAAATAAAATTCAAATTTAAATTTTCTGTGAAGTAAAAATGTTTAGATTTTTTATCTTCTAATAATATTAGGAAAGTCATTGAATATATAAAAAATTTTTTATATATTAGAAAATATGTTAGAAGAACTACCAAGCATATCCATATTCCTATTAACTATGTTTCTTATAATAAAACAACCCAAAAACATTCCAATAGGTTTATCAGCAACAATC
>NZ_JBMFST010000059.1:0-6509 GCF_049967395.1 Hydrogenobaculum sp.
GTTTGCAATGTCTTTGGATTGAAATGTCACAAAAACTTTAGCATAATCAGGTGTTAGTTCTAAAACTTTTATACTTTGAAGTTTATCATACAGCGTTGAAACATAGCCATACGCCCAAGAATCATACCGCATAGTAGCTCGGCGTTCTGGAGATAATTGTTCATAAGATACTTCAAGATTGTTTGGTATATTAGAATAGTAGTTTTCTACTACCAAATCTATAGCTGCAATTTCATTAGTTTGAGAGTATTGAGATGGTGGATATTGAGTAGAAGCTTGTGGTGTTTGAGGCGATGCATAAGTAGATTGTGAAGGTGGTTGTTGATATTGAGGTTGAGGTGGCGCTTGGGAGGGTTGAGGTTGGTTAGTAGCAACCGGTGGTTGGTTATAATTATTAACCTCATTACTTTTTGAAGATTTATTTTTTATGATAAAAACATACCCGATAGATAAAGCAACTACAGTAATTAAAACAGAAGCCATTACTATTAGTAAAGTTTTTAAATTTTCACTAGATTTATTTGTCACATTAGTATTATCAATAGATTTATTAGATATATAACTTGGTGCTTTAGGAGCTTCAACTAAATATTTAACTAATTCTGTATCCTCTAATTTCTTCCAATCCTGGAATCCATCTCTCCAAACCTTGGTTTCTCTGGTTATCTCACCATTTCTAATAAGCTCAACTATAATATCTTCAGAAACAGGGCCTATTTGTCTATCATCTTTAGCATAAAACCACATCATAACCTCCTTTTATAATTTATTAATTCTATGATATCACGTTTTGTATACAAGTTCATTACATCTTGAACACTTACCACAAAAAAATTATAACACATATTTAAAACTTTGCTCCAGAATTAGATTCTCTATTTAAAACCTTGGAAAGACCATTGATAGAACTCAGCGATGATTTGTCTGAACACATCTTTCCTTTTCATAAGGAAATTTTAACATAATCATTTCCTTTTCATAAGGAAACATGTTCATAATGTTAAAATTTATATCTATTATCATAGTATTTGGATTTTAATAATATTATCATTGTTAAGATGAGTGATTTTAAAATAAACAAAGAGCTTGATATCACCGGTGAGATTTGCCCTTTTACATTTGTGAAAAGTAAGCTGGTTTTAGAGACCATGGAAAAAGGAGAGGTATTAAGGGTAATAGTGGATTACGAACCATCGGCGGTTAGCGTACCAAAGAGTATGACAGATGAGGGTCAAGAGGTTCTTGCCACCAACAAGATAGACGATAAAAGATGGGAGATAATCGTTAGAAAAGCAAAATGAACATACTTATAGTAGTTACATCAAACCCCTTTTCAAAAGACTTTGACAGCGTATATAAACTATCAAAAGCCCTTGTGGATAAGGCTGATATTACTATATTTTTAAGTGGCAACGGTACTTACTGGCTTACCTACGATATGACAAAACAATTTTTAGATATGGGCATAAAGATAATATACTGTGCTCATTCAGCTCGCCAAAGAGGGATTGAAGAGTCAATAAAGTCTCAAAACTTTATATCAAGCTCCTCTTACGATATGTTTAGGAAAATATCAGAGTTTGACAAGGTCATAAACTTTAACTAATATGATAAGCTTTATACTTAAATCAGAACCTTTTTCTTGGAAAGCCCACGAAGGGTTGAGGCTTGCCGCTGCAAGCGGTATAACAAACGATACGAACGTAATATTCACCGGAGACGGTATATACGCCATGACAAAATGGCGTCCAGAAGCCTTAGGACTGGCCAGTTTTGAAAAGATGTTAGAACAAATGAGCATGTTGAACATAAACTTTTATGCGGAAAACTCTTGTATAGAGTCAAGGGGCTTAAAACCTTTCGAATTTATCATAGAACCTAAAATCATATCTTCCGAAGAGGTTAAAGAGATAATATCTAAGTCTAAGGCGGTGCTCATATGGTAGAAAATCCAAACACAATTTGGCTTGTAAGAAAGTTTGGAGATTTTAAAAGCAGCTTGCCTTCGGAAAACGATATTGTAGTACTTATCCAAGATGCGGTGTTAAGAGCACCAAACAAGAATTGGTATTTGTGCAAAGAAGATGTATCTGCAAGAGGTCTAAAAGTTCAAGAAGAGTTTTTGCTTAGTTGGGAAGACATATCAAAACTCATAATAAAAGCTAAAAACGTGGTGGTGTGGTAAATGTGGTATATATCAAAAATCTTTAGGTTCGAAGCTGGGCATAGAGTTTGGAAACAAAACTTATCTTGTTCAAGAGGTTCAAGCTTGGGTTCTGATTGCATAGAAAATAAGTGTGTAAACCTGCATGGTCACAGCTACGAAATAGAGGTTGTGCTTTCCTCAAACGTCCTTGATAATCAAGATATGGTTATGGATTTTCATCATCTTAAAAGCGCCCTAAACCCTCTTATAGACCAATTTGACCATAGTTTTATCATAGACAAAAACGACCCTCTGTTTGAGGCTTTTAACAAACTAAATAAAGAATATGGGTTAAAGCTTACGGTGGTAGATTTTTGCCCTACAGCAGAAGCCTTGGCAAAATATATATACGATTATGTAAAAGAGAAATTTGAAAAAGCTGGACTTCTAAATGAAGTGAACATATATAAAGTAGTTGTTTGGGAAACAAAAACCTCAAAAGCTGAATACATAGGAGAAGGACTATGAGCGTAAGGCACAAAGTAAAAGAATTTATAGACAAAAAGTATGAAGAGCTTGAGAAAATAGGCAAAAACCCTATAAAGGTGTATGCGGTGTTTAGTCCAAAAGACAACTTAGAGGATTTTGACCCAGAGCTTGCAGAAGTTATAGAGTTTGAATTAGATAAAGAAAACGAAGAGTCAAAAAAGAAGTTTTTGGATAGACTTTTAAGAGAGGTGCTTGAATCAGAAGTTAAGAATATGGTTTGGTGTGGATTTGTGGTGGATACAAAAGATGAACTTATACCAATATTAGAACATATACCTCAAGATGAGATGGTAGAGTTTATAAGCTTAAAAAAAGAAGACTAGATGCCTTCTTTGATACTTTTAGCAGCTGGACTAGGGAAAAGAGCAGGCATAAAAAAGCAGTTTATAAAGTTTAGAGATATGCCACTATACAATTTCACTCTAAGAAAAGTGGCAGACCTTTTCAACGAAATAGTTATGACAGTCCCTCAAGATGTAGAAGCTTCCATTTTATACGATGCTCATAAATTTGGAGCAAAGTTTGTATATGGGGGCGCAGAAAGACAGGATTCTGTAAGGTTTGCCTTGGAAGTTGTAAAAGAGGACATAGTAGTAATACACGATAGCGCAAGACCATTCGCCAGCCGAGAGGTGTTTAAAAAGGTTATGGAGCTTGAAAACTACGATGGGAAGATAGCAGCTGCAAAAGCAAGGGATACTATAAAAAAACTAGAAAATGGTGTTTTAAAAACTATTCAAAGAGACAACGTATGGTTAGCTCAAACGCCCCAATGTTTTAAAACAGATGTTATAAGGTATTGCCACGAAAAAGCAGTAGAAGATGGTGTAAAAGCCACTGACGATGCCTATCTTTTAGAGTATTATGGATACAGCGTGGGCATAGTAGAGTCCTCTTATTGGAATATAAAGCTTACATACCCAGAAGATATTCCATTTTTTGACAAGATATTACAAAGGTAAAGAACTCATAAAATATTTTATAAGAAAATCTTATTGACAGCATATAAAATTAATTTTATTATGTTATTGTAATATTCTTAAAAGGAGGAAGTCTATGGAACAAAAAGCACCTGATTTGGTGGTGATACTTTTAACTGGTCCAGAAAACCCAGCAAGGTTGCCATCCGCATTTTTCTTAGCTTCAACAGCCGCCGCAGAAGACATGAACGTAGTTATGTATTTTACGGGTCCTTCCACACAGCTTCTTAAAAAAGGTGTAGCTGAAAACACCTACCCAATGGAAGGCGGACAACCAATATCTTACTTTATCAACTTAGCCCGTCAAAACGGTGTGCAAATGATAGCTTGCAAACAATCCCTTGATTTAAACGGTATGAAAGAAGAAGATTTGGCCTACGACTTCCCACTACTAACGCCAACCGCAGCACTACCAAGCCTTGGAATGGCTGGCAAAGTAGTGACCTGGTAAAAAACTAGGGGGCTCTAAGCCCCCTTAAACAACATTGAACAACAGAAAACACCTAAGATTTTATACACATATAGAAACTCCTTACGGTGTTATAAAAAATATATCCTACGAAGGAGCTCTCATACAATAATCAAGTCAAGATACTCTAAAAACTATATTAGAAAATAACAACTTTTCCATAAAGATAATAGAAGAAGAGGTCAAAGCAAAGGTAGTCTTAGACAATTTAAATCAAAACAACAACTGTGTAGGGCTTTTGTTTGAGAAACCTATATCAAAAGATACATTACAAAAAGCCATAAAACTACACAAAAAACCAGAGCGCATAAGAAAAGAACCAAAGCTTAAGATAGAAACAGATGTCTTGGAAGCTTTTGAAGCTCACGATTTTATAAAGGGAGTAATGCCTATTATAATGGAGCTTACCGATGAAAACACCAACATAGATAAGATATACGCTCTTATAAAAAATATGCCGACATTAGAAGAAGATATATTAAAGATTGCAAACAACGCTTATTCAAACAAAGGAATAGATATAAAAGATATAAAATCCGCCATTATAAGGCTTGGACTATCGAGGATAAGAGATTTTACATTAAAAGCTATATCAAAAGAAGCCATCACAGAGTACAAAGACGAGTTAAAAGAACTAACAGAAATAGAGCAAATACTCATAATTCAAACAGCCATTTTTGACAACATATGCCAAATCGCTTGCACTCAAAAGAGTAGATTTTACGACCTTCTCATGCTATCTATGATAGACGGGCTTCTTATTGTTATAGATTTCCTAAACAAAAACAAATACAACGATATTAAAACCCAAATACTAAATTTAATAAAAACACCATCAAAATTATACTCTTATATATCAAGAGTGTTTGAAAAAGATATGTTTGGAAAAGATATGATAAAATTAAACAAAGAATATTTTGAAAAGGTGTTTTACGGTTTTGATGATTTTATCAAAAGTATAATTATAGGATACTCCTCTTATGCACCTTACTACAAATACAGCACCAGCAAAAAACTACAAATATCAAAACAAGCCATAAACCTCTCTTTTACAATATATCTTTCTATACTTGGTGTAAAGTTTATACTTCAAAACGATGAAAAGGCTGGGTTTGTAATGCTAAATAGGTTAAACAGATTTGGTATAGATAGCATAAAGTTTTCAGGCTTTTTGAAAAATGCTATAAACGACGCAAACCTGACAATAAGAGATTTAGGAATTTCAAAAGAAATAAGTACTTCTATACAAAAAATAAACTACACTCCAACTATAGAAGGAGAAAACGCAAAAGAGAAGGAAAAATCAGAAATACCAAAAGCACTTCAAGATTTTTACACAATATTCACACAAACGCTTGTAAAACTAAAAAGGGTCTGTGTAAGATACGAAGATAAAGCCTATACTATGTTTAAAATAGAAAACGTTATAAATTTTATTAAAGAAACCCAAAAAGGCATATTAGGGGTTATAGACTTAAATACTTTTGAAATCCCGTCTTACGAAGACATAAGCTTTTTAGATATCTTAATATTAAAAGATATAGATAGCATAGAAGATATAGGCAAGTTAAAGGCTATATTGGATAGTTTTGAGGGATATATAATAATGACCTTAAGAAACGACATAGATATAGAAAGCGTAAACTATGGGCTTTTTAACACCATTGTAGAATTTACGATAGATTTTCCATCTTACATGGAAGACGAGGAGCTTTATAATAATCTTATTAAAAGCGTAAAAAACTTGTTAAAAAAAGATTTTGGTCTAAATCAGGAAATAACCCCAGAAAATCTACGATACGATTTTAAATCAATCATAAGAAAGACAATAAACCAACTCTACGTAAGTAATATATAATATAACAAATGAAACGTAACAATGTTTTTTATATAGCTTTTGTATTGTTATTTTATGCTTTAAGTATGTATTCTTGTGCCCAAAATACCCACAATATAGAAGAGTTATCTAACAAAAACTCAGAGTATTATTACAACATAGGGATGGCTAGTTTAACCGCCGGGAACTACGCAGCTGCTATAGCAAATTTTAAAAAGGCTATACTAAAAGACCAATACAACTATAAAGCTTACGATAAGCTAGCCCTTGCTTATGCGAACGTAGGTAATTATAAAAAAGCTATAAAAAATATAGATAAAGCATTAAGCATAAAACCAGATTACTATCAAGCAATTTTAGACAAAGCTATAATATTACAAGCAGAGCACAAAACTAAAGAAGCAATAGATACTCTAAATAGATGCATAACAAACGATTATTGTAGCTTAAGACCACAAGCTTACTACCAACTGGCAAATATATACAAATCTAAAAAAGACATAAAAGATTACATAAAAAATCTAAATT
>NZ_JBMFST010000060.1:0-6414 GCF_049967395.1 Hydrogenobaculum sp.
CTAAACTACGCCCTTTACAAATCTTCTATTTTTGCTCACAATGACAATGTAAGGAATCTTCTCATTGGATTTATGAGCCTTTACTACCAAGTGATAATAGATAAGATAGCTTTAAGACAAGCTAAAGATGACCTTGATAACTATGAAAAGGTATTAAAGATAGCTAAATATCAAAGGGATTACGGGTTTATATCGAATTTAGATTATTTTAAACTATCTGTTTACAAAGTAAACCTTCAAAGCGCAGTATATCAAGCAAAAGCTCAATACGAAAACGATTTGAAAGAGTTGCAAACGCTGCTTAGACTAAAAA
This sequence comes from Hydrogenobaculum sp., assembly GCF_049967395.1. Classification (NCBI taxonomy): domain Bacteria; kingdom Pseudomonadati; phylum Aquificota; class Aquificia; order Aquificales; family Aquificaceae; genus Hydrogenobaculum; species Hydrogenobaculum sp. The sequence continues at coordinate 314 of NZ_JBMFST010000060.1, forward strand.
CCCCAATACGTTTAAAAGCTGGTTATCCAGTAGCATTTTTATTAAACCAAAAACTAAATTTAAAAAAATATGAAGAGCTTGCTTTGAATAGATTCGATGTAAAAGCGGCAAGGTATCAACTTCAATTCGACCTTTACAACTTAAAATATCAAAAGGCTCAAAATATACCAGATTTAACGTTCAACTTTGAGATAGATACAGTGGGAATGGACTCAGAAGGAAGAAGATATCCTTTTATGATAGGTGCAGGACTTAGCTTTCCACTTCCTATATTTGATAGAAACGTAGGGGGTATCTTAAATGCGGCTTACAGTATAAAGCAAGATAGGCTTATGCTTAAAAATTTAGAAGATACTGCAAAAACCCAAACTTACCAAGCTTACCAAAACTTTTTAAGCGCTCAAAAGACCTTTAGAGCCTACGTAGAAAAAAAGAAAGAAATTGAAAAAATTCTTGATATATCTCAAAAATCTTTTGCTTTAAGAGGTATATCTGTGCTTGATTTGCTCGACGCTGAAAGAACTTACAAAGATTTTATGGCAAGCTATAGAAATGCTTTATATCAGCTTATGCTAAGTAGAACGCTTTTAGATCTTTATAGCAGGGGTAACCTATGATTAAGAAAATTTTTAAAGGTGCTTTTTTATCGGGTTTAGTTTGCTTGGCTTTTACCAGCTGCAACAACTCCAAGGCATCAAGCAACGCTGTGAAGCAAAATGAAGCGAGATCATCAGAGACTAGCAACATAAAAATAGTAAAGGTAAGCGTTTCTACTTTTACTAAAAGCCTTAAACTTCCAGGTACTGTAAAATCTTCTCCAAATGGCATTGTAAACGTTACTTCTTCTGTAAACGGGGTTATAGAAAGGGTGCTTGTAAATATAGGTCAAAATGTCCATACAGGACAGCCTCTTTTCTTGGTAAAATCTGCTGATGTAGCAAACTTATATTCAAACTATCTTCAGGCAAAAGCCCAGTATGAGCTTGCCAAAAAAACTTACGAGCTTACCAAAAAGCTTTATGCAATAGGCTCAATGTCTAAGTTCGATTTGGATAACGCTTTGGCAAATTTAAAATCTTCCAAAGCCCTTATGGATGGATACTATGCCCAAATGCGCATAATAGGTTTAAAAGGTGGTGGTTCTTACGTAATGACAAAATACATAACAAGCCCATCAAACGGTGTTGTGGCAAAATTAAATATACATCCTGGTGAAAAAATCATAGTAGATCCATACACACCGCTTGCTACTATAGTAGACACTTCTCATGTTATGGTAGAAGCGGATGCTTTTAGCAAAGATATAAGGTTTATAAAGCCAGGTCAAAATGCAGATATAACGACTTCCTCTTATCCTGGAATTGACTTTAAAGGTAAAATATTCTACGTAGGAGACATAGTAGACCCTAATACAAGGACTTATAAAGTTTATATAAGAGTTAAAAATATACATAATCTCTTAAAACCAAATATGTTTGTAAATGTAAAGATATTGCCAAATACTATTCAAGCTTTATCCATTCCTCAGAGCGCTTTAGTATTTGACAACAACAAGTTTTACGTTTTTAAATATGAAAATGGTAAGTATGTAAAAACAGAGGTTCAAGTCTATCAAATAAAAGACGGTACCGCTTATATAAAAAGCGGTCTTAACCAAGGAGATGAGATAGTAGGTTCTGGTAGCTTGTTGTTAAAAGATGCATCATAGGGTTGATTTATGAGATCATTTATAAACTTTGTACTTCAAAACAAAATAGTGTTTATATTCGTAGTGGTGCTACTTTTTATCTTTTCTATATTTGGTCTTAAAAAGCTCGATGTAGAACCATTTCCAGACTACTCTCCCGTTGTGGTAGAAATCACCGCTATATACGCTGGTCATTCTGCAAAAGAGGTAGAAAAGCAAGTAACTATACCTCTTGAGAGTGCTCTCTCAGCAATCCCTTACGCCACTAGGATAAATACCCTATCTTTATATGGTCTTTCCGATGTAAAGGTTACGTTTAGCTACGATATAAGCTACGATGCTGCAAAGCAACATATTATAAATAGACTTACACAAGCAAATCTTCCACCGGGTGTTCAGCCAGTTATTCAGTCAAATCCAGTGGGTGAGGTCATGAGGTTTCAAGTAAGAGGTCTCAAACATCAATCTCTTATGGATCTTAGAACACTTGCCGATTGGCCTATATGTAGACAAATCAAGACCGTTCCAGGCATAGAAGATTGCAACCCTATTGGTGGTTTTGAAAAGCAATATCAAGTGATAGTTGACCCTCAAAAGCTTGTAAAATATGGTCTTACATTAACACAAGTGCAGAACGCTATAGCAAACGCAAATATAAACGTTGGTGGCAACTACACAGAAATAGGAGAGCAAACATATACAATTCGTGGTATTGGGCTTATAAAAAATTTGAATGATATAAAAAATATAGTTTTAACAAACTACAACGGTACTCCTATAACAGTGGCTGATGTTGGAAAAGTACGCATAGGACATGCGCCAGTACAAGGCTATATGGGGCTTAGCATAAGAGAACCAAATGGCAAATGGTATTCAAGAAATCAGGTGGTGGTAGTAACAGCCGTCATGAGAAAAGATGCCCAATCTGTACCTACTTTAAGAGCCTTAAACAAAAAGATTAAGGAGTTAAATGAACAGTATAAATCTCAAGGGGTAGAGTTGGTGCCATATTATACAAGACAAACTCTCTTAAACGCCGTTATAAACAAAATAAAAGAAAATGCCACGATAGGTATTATTCTAATACTTGCTATGGTGATTTTCTTCTTAGGAGATGTTCCAATAGCCCTTATAGTTGCTTCCGTGGTCCCAATTGCCCTCATATCAACACTTGCTTTTATGGCTTTAAGAGGTGAGGAAGCTAACCTCATATCACTCGGGGCTGTTGATTTTGGTATTATCATAGATAGCGCTATCCTTCTGGCGGAAAACATTTTCAGAATATCTGGAGAAAAAGAGAATCATAGTGCAGACTATGTTATAGCCTACGCTACTATGGACATAGCAAAACCAGTGATGTTTTCAATTCTCATAATCATCGCCTCTTTCATACCACTTTTTATGATGAGCGGAGCTCAAGGAGTTTTGTTTAGTCCAATGGCGAGAACTTACGTTTACGCTCTTGCTATAGCTATAGTACTCACTTTTACCTTTGTGCCATCAGCTATAGGACTTGTAAAGAAAGAGATAAACAAAAAGGAGCCAAAAATACCTCTTATCCTTACAGATTTTTATATTAAAATCCTAAAACAAATACTAAAGATAGCAAAACCCTTCACCATAGCAAGCTTTATAGTAATAGCAATAATGCTTATCTGTTTCAAGTTTTTAGGAACGGAATTTATACCAACCTTAGACGAAGGAAATATATACCTAAGGATTACGTTTCCATACAGCATAGCTCTTTCTACTTCTCATAAGTATGCCAACGAAGTAAGACAGTATATGATGACATTTCCAGAAGTAGTATCTGTAGATAGTAGAGCGGGAAGACCAGAAGACGGTACAGACGACGTTGGTCCTTATGATACAGAGTACTCAATTCAGCTTTTACCATATTCAAAGTGGCCTTCTGGTATGACTAAGAAAAAGCTTGAAAATATAATGAGAAAACATCTCGAAAAAATGTTTCCAGGGGCAGATGTAAATTTCTCTCAATACATTCAAGACAACTTTGATGAAGTGCTTTCTGGTGTTAAGGGCGAAAACTCGTTAAAAATATACGGACCAAAGTTAGAAGAATTAGATAAGTTGGGAAGAGAAATAACACCTGTCTTAGAACATATAAAAGGTATGGCAGATGTAGGCATGTATAAAGAACTTGGACAGCCTGAAATAGATGTAAGAGTTGACAGAGAAAAAGCAGCAAGGTATGGCTTAAATACTGGAGATGTTTTAAATATAATACAAGCTGCCATAGGAAGCTCACCAGTAACAGAGGTTTTAAAAGGAGACGAGCAGTTTGATTTAGTAATAAGATTTCCAAAGGATTATAGAAAAACTGCCAAGGAGATAGCTTCTATACCCATACTAACTCCAAACGGTCAGATTATAAAACTTGGTGACGTGGCAGATGTAAGATATCACATAGGTGCTTTCTTTATATATCGGGAAAATTATCAAAGATTCTTACCTATAAAGTTTAGCATTACCACTTCAAACGTAGGCGGTGTTATAAAAAAAGCCAAAGAAGCTATAGCAAAAGCCGTAAAACTACCACCGGGCTACCACCTTGAATGGAGCGGCGAATACAAGCAAATGATACAAGCCCAGCGTCAAATGGCTATTATAATACCAGTAGCTGTATTTATAGCCTTAGCGATATTGTATTTATACTTTAAATCCTTAAGATATACGTTTGTGGCTTTCTCCAGTGCTGTAGTGGCTATAGGTACTGCGATTGTTACACTTTTATTGCTTGGCATGGCCTTTAGCGTCTCCTCTGCTATAGGATTTATATCTGTAATGGGCGTTTCTATAATGAACGGCTCTGTTATAGTCACTCAATTTATAAGGCTTTACGAAAGTGGACTATCGGTTTACGATGCCGTAATAGAAACTATGAAAGACAAATTTAGACCCGTATTGATGACAGGTTTGGTGGCTGCTCTTGGACTTTTGCCAGCAGCTGTAAGGACTGGTATAGGCACTCAAGTCCAAAAACCATTGGCTGTAGTAGTTGTAAGCGGAATGAGTATAGGTACTATCGCTACCCTTCTTTTGATACCGGTACTTCTTTATATTGTCCCACCCAAAGATTATTCTAAGTTTTAGATTTATTTCTCTCTTACTCTGCTACGCCCCCCGCATTCCACTATTTTTTCTAACGACTCAACACCTGATAGAACTTATAAAATAAAAGAGCCAACATAAAAAGCACATATATTCTTAAAAATATCAAAGAAAACTTTACCCAAAAATTATATCTGTTCATAATCATTAACCTCCTGGAAACAACGTTTGGAAAGCATACACCAAAGAAAGTATCATAACAAATACTATTATCAAAGCCACAAATACATTTGACCATATGTTATTTGTATAGCTTCCCATAAGCTCTTTATCGTTTAATAGCAAGAGTAAAAACAGCAAAGCAGGTGGTAATAAAAACGTATTCATAACTTGCACAAGCAAGTTTATAATCACCAAAGGAGCATGTGGTATTAGCACTATGCTTCCAGCTACGCTTACACTTAAGATGTATATGGTGTAAAACCACTTTGCTCTTTGAAAGGGTAGATTAAGGCTGTGCTCCCAACCAAACACTTCTCCAAAAGCCCAAGAGGTAGAAAGAGCCAATGTAACAGCAGCCACAGCACCAGCGGAAAAAAGCCCTATTGCAAATATAGTCCCAGCGTATTTGCCTAAAAACGGTACCAAAGCCCTTGCTGCTTCTGAGGCATCTTGTATGTTGTTGTAAGGTGGATGCCCATATAAAGTGGCACCGGTGGTTATTATGATTGAAGCGGCCACTATAGCAGTACCAAGACTACCTATAAAGGTATCTATTCTACCTATTCTTATATCATCTATACCCATCTTTCTATCCACCACAGCACTTTGCTGGAAGAAAAGCATCCAAGGGGCTATAGTGGTACCTATGTTTGCTATAAAAAGTGTTAGAAACGTAGGTGAGAATATATCTATACCCTGGAATGTAAAAGACTTGAGCACTTCATTTATATCAGGATGAGCTTTTATAGCCGCTGGTATGAAAACAAGCTGCAAGAGCGCAAAAGCTATAAGAGATTTTTCCACAAACATGTATCCACCACTTAAAACAAGCAGTATCATAGCTCCTACAGCTATTGGAATGGTTACTTCATATGGAAGTCCAAACACCATTTTTACAGCTGCTCCTATACCTATAAACTCCGTTACAAGGGTAAAAGTGTTTGCTATAAAAAGGTCTGTCAGAGAAAACCATCCCCAGAACTTACCAAACTTCTTGTATATAAGCTCTGCATGACCTTCTTTTGTAACAGCTCCAAGCCTTACAGTCATCTCTTGGACTACGAAAGCAAGTAAAGACATTATAACCACAGCACCCACTAACGTATATCTTGTCTGAGCT
>NZ_JBMFST010000061.1:0-6267 GCF_049967395.1 Hydrogenobaculum sp.
CGACAACATACAAAAAACTTTGGAAAAATTAAAAAGCGATAAAGATAAACTTGAAAATCAACTTTTCATTTTGAACAAACAAAAAGATGACTTAGAATCGGATTTGTACAATAAAAAAGAATCGTTGAAAGCTTTAGAACAAGGGCTTTTATCTTACGGTGTTAAAGAAGAGCACTTGCAAAATAAGAAAAATGCTATAGACCAATATAAGAAGAAGTTAGATGAGATAAAAAACGATATACAAAATAAAAGAAAGATATACGAAGATACCAAAGAAATGATAAATACCTATGAAAAAAGTATTGTGCTTTTAAAAGAACAAATATCTTCACTGAGTGCCAAAAAAAATGCAATAAGCGAAGAACTAAATGAGCTTGAAGCAAAATTATCTTCTATCGAAGATAAAGAAAAAGTTTTGACGGAGTTGAACAGTTTAGAAGATTACGAAAGAAAATACAATGAATACACAACCAAATTAGCCAATTTAAAAGAACAGATACAGATAAAAGAAAATGAAGTAGCTGGCATAGCAGAAAAAGCGCCACCACAGGAGTTGGAAATGATGCTAGAAGCTTTGGAAGAACATATAAAGATTATAAATCAAGAAATAGGTTCTATAAGCTCCAAAATAAAACAGATAAAAGAAAGCGAGAAACAGATAAAAGAGCTTGAAGAAACTATAAAAGAGCTTGAAAAGAAGTATAATATATACGAAAGACTGGAACAAGATTTAAAAAGCGATGCGCTGCAAGCCTACATATCTCAGAAAATAATAGAAGAACTGGTAAAGCATGCCAATGTATACGCTTCAAAAATGGAGTTTCCATACTCTTTTAAAGTTGAAGAAAAGTCCCGTGAAAAAGATAGCATAGTAGTAGAAGACGCTTTTGGAAATACAAGGCCCATAAAATCTTTAAGCGGCGGTGAGACTTTCATAACGTCTTTGTGCTTTGCTTTAGCACTCAGCGAAGCTGTTGGCTCTCAACATCTTAAATCACTTTTCATAGATGAGGGGTTTGGTACATTGGACAAAGAAACCCTAGAAAAAGTAGGTAATGCTTTGGAGCTTTTAAGTCAAAACATAAATAAAATGGTAGGTATTATAACACACGTCGAAAGCTTGGCTGAAAAATTTCCAAACAGATTGATAGTAACAAAAACAAAGGATGGTAGCTCAAAAATAGAGGTTGTATGATACATCATTTACCAATAATAATAGGTATGTTGGTGGCTATCGTAAGTCCTATTATATCTTACTATGTTAGAATTCCTCTTGTTTTAGTAGAATTTATAATAGGTATATTGTTTGGAACAATTTTAGAGAAAGACATACCAAACAAAAGCGAAGTAGCTTTTATATCTTACGTAGGTTTTCTTATTTTAATGTTTTTGGCTGGTTTTGAAGTGGATTTTGATTTTATGGAAGAGTTCAAGCCTAGGGAGCTAATATTTATATTTTTATACGTATTTATGCTAATACCGTTTTCCTTCTTAAGTGCATTGTCGCTTGGCTTAGAGCATTCTTATATGGTGGTTGCACCACTAATATCCGTAGGACTTGGTTTACCGATATTAAAAGAATCGAATATAATAGAGACTGATTTAGGACAAAAGCTTTTAATATTGGGTAGTGTAGGTGAGGTAAGCAGTATATTTTATATAAGTTTTGTAAATGCATTGCTAAAGTTTGGGGTTGTGCAAGCCATCGTAAAAACGATAATAACTTACGTTGTCCTTATATTGGCCATCGTGTTTGCAAAAGCTCTAAAAAACAAACTAAAAGAATATAGAACAGTTGTGAAAAGTATATCCTTGGAGAACACTCATATTTTTATAAGACTGGCTCTTTTTACAACGTTCATATCAGCTTCTTTGTTTGAACTTATAGGTATGGAACCAATACTTGGCTCTATGTTAAGCGGTATGGTATTAGGGTATGTGATAAGAAAAAAAGAGGTCATAAACAAAAGCTTTTACGATATGGCCTTTGGTTTTTTTGTGCCTTTGTTTTTTGTGTACACGGGTTTTAGTTTAAACATAGATTATATCAGCAAGAATATTCTTATGAGCGGTATAACGATAGGCACTGTTTTATTTGTTGCAAGGTTTGGTATATCTTTTATTTTGCTTTTGGCTGGTTTTAGATTGGTGGAATTGCCATTTGTTAGTTTGTTTATAAGTTTTCCATTTACGCTTTTAATAGCATCTATCAAGATACTTTCCGATATTAAGTATATAACGCCGGCTCAAGGCGTAGCAATATTGATAGGCACTGTGTTTAGTTCACTTGTCTATCCTATAATGTTTAAAATTTTTGCAAGGTTTTATGTAAAAGATGAAAATATTTGAAGGTTTTATAGCTGGGTTTACAATGGGTTTGGCTTATTTTGCTGTATTAAAAATGAGAATTAAATTTATATTTGGCAAAAAATATCTATATTATATAGGCTGGATTTTATCGCTGGTAGTGTTTTCTATGGTGTTTTTATACATAAACAAGCGTTTGGCTTTTGATATTACATACTTTATGGTTGGTATTTTGTTGGCTCAAATATCTACGGTAAGTTTTTACTTTCTAAAAGCCAAAAAGAGTAATTATATAGACCAGTAGTTTTTTACAAACAAAGCCTCTAATACAAAATTTGCAAAGAAAAAAAGCGGTGATATTATGCCTATCAACCATGGATAATCTTCAAGGAAATTAGCAAGTGCTATAAAAAGCGGCACGCTTATATAAGATAGTCTTGCAAAAGCGCTTGTGTTGATAAAAATACCCCCTAAAGCCCATAAGTACTCAGCCAATATAAGAATTGCGAACAGCGTATAGTGCAAAGGTAATTTATCAATAGCAAACACAATTATAAGTATGTAGGCTATCATAATTAGCAAGTTTATAAAATGATCAAATTCGTAAACCCCAAGTGGCGTTGATATGGGATGGGAAGGTATATCGTGCGGAATTAGCATGAGTATATTTGATATACGTTTTAACAACGTAGGCTTACCCCACCAGTCTTGAGCATGAATAAAAGCTATTGGATCTTTAAATTTGTAAAAGCTATACAAAACAAAAGCAAAGAACCCCCAAAGAGATAAAGCGCCATACAAAATAGCCTTTGGATAGTCAGTGGTTTTTTTGCTTTTAACGATATCAAAAAATACAACAAAAGATAAAAATACTGCCAAAGGACCAAAAAGTGTCCCGAGACCAGCTAAAACACTAGCCAACAACTGTTGTCGTTTTATAAGAAGATAGAATACGCTTATAGCAAAAAAGTTTAAGGCAGAAACAGGATACGCGGACATACCAAAAAAAGAAGACGGATAAAAAGCAAATAAAAGTATAGTCATATAAATAGTTGATTCTTTTTTGTTTAGGGCTTTTAGAAGAAGATAAAGCATATATATGGAAGCCCCTTGGAAAATGATAGCAGGCAGTATATATAAGAACGATATATCCTTTCCTACAACAATGTGTATAAATTTCATTATAAGAGGGTACCCAGGGAAAAACGCTATAGTGGGAATATGTACCGTTGAATTTCTATAACCGTAAACTGCTATATGTGTATACCAAACAGCGTCCCAATGCATAAAATGGTTAAAAAAAGAAGGCTCATACTTAAAATGCACTGGATAAGGTCTTCCGTAGTGGGGTTTTAAAAGGTTAAAAGAAAACCAAGCCACCATCAAGGTCCAGAAGAACCATGATATAAAAAACAAAAATATCTGCATTAGTTTATATTTTAGTTTATATTTTGATCTTCTTCTTCATCTTCTTTGTCTTCACAAGAACACTCTACTATAGGTTCTTCCCAATGTACGCAATCGGTATCCTCTTCAAACATCTACTACCTCCTTTCTAGAGGGAATATAAACGTTTTTGTCGCCAAGCTTATTTTTTAACACAAGCATTTTATCTTCTTCACCGTGTATCAAACATATTTTTTCTGGATTTGCAGCGTCTATCCACTCTATAAGCTCTTGCTGATCTGCGTGAGAAGAAAATCCATTTACGGTGTATATTTTGGCTCTAACGTTTATGGGTTCTCCCATAACAAAAACTGGGTTTTGCTTTTCTAATATTTTTCTTCCCAATGTGCCATGAGGTTGATAACCCACAAAAACTATAGCGTTTTGCTCTTTGTATGCATGATGTCTTATGTGATGGAGTATCCTACCACCGCTAAGCATACCGCTACCGGCTATGATGATAGCTCCTTCTTGGATATCGTTTATCTGTTTTGATTCTTCCACATCCCTTATCATTGTAAGGTATGGTATATTGAAAGGATCTTCCTTTTGCATTATATCGTAAGTTTCTTTTCTAAAATACTCCGGATTCCTTAAAAATACTTTTGTTACACCTATGGCTAACGGTGAATCTAAAAATATTTTGCACTTTGGTAAAGAGCCTTCTTCGTAAAATTCTCTTAGTACGTAAAGTATATCTTGAGTCCTCTCTAAAGCGTAGCTTGGTATCAAGACGTTACCGTGTTTTATAGTATTTTTTATAATTTCTTTTAGCTCTTCCTTTGATTCTTCAAAACTTTTGTGAAGCCTATCGCCGTATGTACTTTCCACATAAACGACGTTGGCTTTTGAAGGTAGGCTAAAGTCTCTAACTATAGGCTTGCCCTTGTTGCCGAGATCTCCAGAAAATACTATTTTTTTACCTTTGTACTCTATTTCGTAAAAGCATGAACCTAATATATGTCCAGCATCTTTTGGAGTAACCTTCATGTCAAATATTTGATATGTATTGTCGTAGGAAAACGTTGGTTCAAAATGCTCCATAGCCTCAAACACGTCGTCTTCATCGTACAACGGTTCTAATGGCATATCTTTTATAGTACCCCTTTGAAACCTCTTCATATGAGATTTATAATTCTCAAGCATTACTTTAGCAGTATCTAACAGCATGAGCCTTGAAAGTTCGTAAGTAGGTCTTGTGCAGTAAATTTTACCTTTAAAGCCGTTCTTTACTAGCATAGGTATGCGACCACAATGGTCTATATGAGCATGTGTTAAGAGCACCGCATCAACTTCTTTTGGATCAAAGCCAAGTTCTTCTGATTTTTCTTCATCAACCCCTTGAAAAAGCCCACAATCTATAAGTATTTTTCTATCTTCTAAAAGAAGCATGTGAGCACTACCGGTAACGGTTTTAGCAGCACCGTAAGATATGACTTTCATAAGTTCTCCTTAGGCCTCATAACAAGCTCAACGTAAATATCATCTTTGAAATAATTATCTAAAAGTCTCAATATATCGTTCTTGTCTACGTTGTCTATGTTGCTTTTAAAATATTTAAAATAGCTTATATCCTTTACCACTGCGGAAGAAAATCCCATTAAATCTGCTTCGGACTCAGGATTTTCCAATACAAAATCTTCCTGGTTTAATATTTTATTTTTAGCTTTTTGTATGTCTTCATCTTTTAGATGAGATATTTTTTCTAAAAGCTCAAAAACTTTATTTTTAAAAGTATCTACTTTATCGTAATCAGTTATTGCGAAAACTGTGTAGTTGTTATCTTGCTTGTGAGCACCGTCCTGACAAGAAAAAGAATAAACTATACCTTTTTCTTTTATCTCGTTGTGCATAAGAGAAGTCCTACCGCCAGATAGTATTTGATCAAACACCACAAAAGGATAATACATTTTTTCACCTATGGCAGGAGCATCCCAGCCTATTGCATAGTAGGTTCTATCTATCATTGGGTCTTCTAAAACTTCTTTTCGTGGAAACTTTTTTGGTGGTTCAGGTACGTATATAGAAGGTCTAATGCTGTTTTGAGGTTTTTGAGAAAACATATCGTATATAAATCTTATATCCTCTTCGGAAACGTTTCCAGAGATGCTAACGGTCATATTTAACGGCTGATAGTAAGAGTTGTAAAAGCTCTCAAGCATTTCTTTGTTAAATTTTGATATGGTTTCTTCGTAGCCAATGATTGGGTACATGTAATTTGATACTTTGTAAAAAAGCCTATCAAAACGTTCAAAAAACCTATTTATTGGGCTATCCATACCCCTTTTAAGTTCTTCTATTACTATAGGTTTTTCCTTTTCAATCATATCTTCTTCTAACTTAGCTCTTAAGGTTAGACTTTCTAATATATCTACAGCTTGTTTAAGGTAGTTAGAAGAGATATTTATATAATAATATGTAAAATCTTTTGAGGTGGCGGCGTTTATTTGACCTCCCAACCCTTCTACCAAAACGTCCAATTCACCGTATTCATATCTTTCAGAGCCATTAAAA
>NZ_JBMFST010000062.1:0-5873 GCF_049967395.1 Hydrogenobaculum sp.
AAGTACGACCGTTGATAGCCATCTTTTTGAAGCTATCAACCAATTGAGAATATTAAGTATACACGATTCATATCTTTTTGTCAAGTGGGTTTTATATGATTTAGATTAGGGTGGGGGTTAATAAGTCTATTTGTATTTTCTAAGAAAATGCTCCTTATTTCTTTCATGATATCTTTAGTTTCGTTGAATGTTTTTTCTCCAAAATCCATAACACTTAAAGTGGATGTAGAACCCTCTCTTTTTAATCTTAAAGAAGTTTCTAAACCTCTTAGATATAAGTAAAGTTCTTTTAGTCTTTCAAAGAAAGGATAAGTATTTTTTAGAATATCCATAGCTTTTAACATAGAAGGTTCCTTCAGTTTTTCTTTTAATATATATAACTGAGTAATAAATTCAGCATCCATCATAGACCCAGATGCCAACTTTATATTTATTTTGTCCTTAGAATATTTTAGGTTCTTCTCTATCTCAAATTTCATATTGAGTGTTTCTTGCGCCTCTTTTTCCGTTATATCTTTTTCAAACAAAAACTTATCTACTATGTGTTCAAATTCTTTTTTTAGATTTTGATCGCCCGCAATCACTCTATACCTTGTCCAGCTTAGCCTTTCCCAAAATCTTGCCTCATTTTCAAAGTAGTTTTTATAAAAATCAAGAGTGGGGTTTAATTCACCTTTTTGACCCATAGGTCTTAACCTAAAATCAACCGCATACAGATAACCTTCTTTTGTGTGTGTCGTCAGAAACTTTATAAAATCTTGTATATAATTTATTGAATTGATTTTAGTCTGATTGTCTTTAGTAACAAAGCACAAATCTAAATCAGAATTTACGTTTAACTCTTTAGATCCAAGCTTACCAAGAGCAATTAAAAGAGTGTCTTCCCTTAGCTCAAAACTACCTTCTAAAACTACCTCTGCCAAATCTGATAGACTTTCAAACAATTTTATCAAGTTTTTAGATTTCGTTATATAGTTAAGTATTATCCTTATTTCCCATGCTCTTTTAAACCTTCTAAAAAGGTTTAATTTATCTAATTCAAGTCCTTTATAGTTATCTAAATCCCTTCTTATCTCTTCTTTATTAGGAAAATCCTGATAAAGGGTTAATATATCTTCTACAGTATCTGGATATCTTGATATCTCCGTAGATACCGTGTTTGACGCTTCAAATATATCTAAAAGGGATTCAAATATACTTTCTTTCTCAAATATTATGCGCCTGCCGGTTTTACTCATTATAAACTTTTCAAGGTTTCTCACAATAAGCTCTGGCTCTTTTGATGAGTTTATTTTTTTTATAAGTGTAGGTAAATACTCTAAAAACTTTTGCCTTTCTTTTTCTGATAGATATACACCTTCTTTGCCCTGAAATATACCCAATATTGAGTTGAAGAAGTTTTTAGGATGCTTTACATTTGGTATACACTGAGAAAAGCCCTCAGCATCTTCTAATATTAAGGCTTCTTGACATGGGTTCAAACTTACTTTTTTTCTGCTTTTAGGAAGCAAGTTATCAAAAATCTCTCTGACCCTAGCCTTGTGCAACGACAAAACGTTGTCAAATTTATCTTTTGAAAAGCCCATAAAAAAAGCAAATTTTTCTATATCTTGGTCTTTTAAAACATGATCTTGTACACAATTTTTTATTTGTATAAGATGTTCCAATCTTCTTAGAAACGTGTAAGCCTCTTTTAAAGAATTGCCCTCCTCTTCTGATAGTATACCGTTTTGTTCTAGCTTCATTATAAGTCTATACGTATTACCATCTCTCAAAAGAGGTTTTTTACCTCCTAGAAGAAGTGCCATAGCTTGAAGGCTAAACTCTACTTCCCTTATACCACCCTCACCAGTTTTTACATTGTAACCTTTTGACAGAGTTTTCTTTTTTTGTTCTAACTCTATTTTTTCCTTCATAAGAGCAATATTGTCTAAATCTCTTTGGTCTATAGACTTTTTAAATACAAAAGGTATTATGATATTCTTATAAAAACTTGAAAACAACGAAGATTCATCGTATACAGCCCTTGCCCTTATTAGAGCCATCCTTTCCCAAAACCTTCCATACATCTCATAATAGTCTTCAGCAGCCTCTATACTCATTACTATGGGACCAGACTTTCCAAAAGGCCTCAAATCGGCATCTGTTATATATATCTCTCCCTCTTTTGTATTTGTATTTATGCTTTTCATAAAAAGCTTACAAATATTGTCATAGTATTGATTGTTGTCTTTTGAGAAAAACATAACGTCTATATCTGAATAAAAATTTAGCTCGTGGGACCCAAGTTTACCCATGCCTATTACTAAAAGTTCCTTTGCATTGTCGTTTGATATATGCTTAATAAGGCTTTCTATTAGAGCATCTGCTAAAGCCGAATATTCTAACAGTATATCTTCCAAATCCTCTGTGTTCAATATATCTTTCGCCACGAGTCTCATAAGCTCTCTTCTTCTATAAAAAGCCAAAAACTCTTCAAAACTCATGTCATAGCGCTTATACAGTTCGTTTATCTCTTTTAGATAGGTTTCTTTTGATTTTACCTTATACCAAAGCTCCGGTATAGTCTCTTCAAATATCGTGGGGTGTCTCAAGATTAATTTCTTTATACAGCTCGACCTTTCTCCCAATTCTAAAAGCAGCAAAAACCTTCTTGGATTTAAATACGATATAAGGGTATCTTTGTGAGGATGAACTTCTAAAAGCGACTCAAAAAACTGAAGCGCCTCCTCTTGGTTGTATACTTTGTCTTTGATAAAGTCTATATAGCTTTTATCAATCATTTACAATCCTTATTAAAAAATCTGGTATTCTTGTGAGTTTGCCGTCTTTTACTATGCAATGCTTTGTATTTCCTACCGCACAAAGCTTATTATCCACATACACTTTGTAATCAAAGTAAAGGCTAAATTCATTCTTTATATTCATTGATGTTTCTATATCAAAAACATCTTGATAAAGAATAGAACGTTTTATTCTTATGCTTGCTTCTACTAAAACTACAAAAAACCCGTCTTTATGCATTTTGGAGTAAGGGTATCCAAGATTTTCTAACAAAAAACCCCTCGCCTCTTCAAAATATCTAAAGTAGTTTGAATGATGCACCACTCCTTGGGCGTCCGTTTCGTAAAAGTTTACTTTTCTTGTATAGGTTGCTTTTTTTTCAGACATTGCTCGCACAATCCAAATATTTCAAGCCTATGATAAGTGGGTAAAAAGTTGTGTTTCAGGCAAATCTCCTCTTGTAAATTTTCTATATCTTCGTTGAAAAACTCTATGATACGTCCACAAGAAACGCATACAAGATGGTCGTGATGTCCTTCTTGGGTGCAAAATTCGTATATTGTCTTATTATTTTGCTTTATTATTTCTTTTATTATGCCAAAATCCATCAAAAGTTTTACAGTTCTATATATTGTTGCTCTGGAAGCCAATTTTTGTGTATTTTGGATATAGTTTACAAGCTCTTCTATTTCAAAATGCTTTTTGTAATTTGCTATAACATCTATCAAATCCAACCTATTTTTTGTTATTTTATAGTTATGTTTTTTTAGAAAAGCCCTAAACTCTTCCTTTAACTTTTTTGTATTCATCACCTAATAATATACCTAATGTATGCTAAAAATGCAACAGTGATAAAATATAAAGTAATCCAGGTTTATCATGTTTAACTTAAAAAATTTTTTAGCATGTATAATAATGTAATTAAGGGTTAAGGAGAGATTATGAAGCTAATGATTTGCACATCAAACAAAAAAAAGTTTGAAGAACTTTACTCAATTTTGGAGTCATTAAAAAAAGATGCAAATTTGGATTTAGAGTTTGTAAGCCCTCCAAAAGAAATAGAGGTAGAGGAATATGCAAATACATTTTTATCAAACGCTTATCTGAAAGCCAAAGCTTATTATGATGCATTTGGTATACCAGCCTTAGCAGATGACTCTGGGCTCGTAGTAGAAGCTTTAAGCGATAATTTAGAAAGACCTGGGGTCTATTCTTCAAGGTTTTATAAAGATAGTTTTGGATCCAACGTCTTAAAAGAAGACGATTTCAAGCTTTCAAAAGATGAGCTAAACAATCTCAAAGTTTTAAGGCTTTTAGAAAAAGAAGAAAATAGAAAAGCAAAATTTGTAAGCGTTGTTGCAATAGTTTTATCAAAAAACTACGGTATATTTGGAGAAGGTGAGCTAAAAGGAAGTATAGCGAAAGAGCCTTCTGGAAATTTTGGTTTTGGTTATGATCCCATATTTATACCAGAAGGTTATGCCACCACGTTGGCAAACATAGAAAACAAAGACAAAATATCTCACAGAAGAAAGGCATTAGAGGCTGTATTTTTTATGTTAAAAAAAGTGTTATAATATGAGTGTGGATACATTTTTTTTAGGTGTTATAGCTATTTGCATGGTGGTAATTACAATATTTTGGATTGTTATAGCAAGCTCTATATTGTTGTTGTTAAAGAGGTTAAAAGATATGACATACCTTGCCAGTTTGGTGGCCAATCTTGTAAATTACATAAGGAAAGACAAAGATGAATAAGCAGCTTGTGATAATAGGTGGAGGACCAGCCGGTGTTGCAGCCTCCATATACGCAGCTAGAAAGAAGATGGATTTTGTGCTTGTTACAAAGGATGTGGGTGGCCAGATATTGACTTCTGGAGATATAGAAAATTATATGGGCTTTAAGAATATAGACGGTATTAGCTTTGTCCAAAGACTTATAGAACAACTTGAATACTTGGAAGTATCCCCTGAGTACGCCGAGGTAATTGATTTTAGAGCTTTGAAAGAGCATGATTTTTCCATATCTTTATCAAATGGGCTCACGATAAAAGCTGAAAACGTTTTAATATGCACTGGTGCTGACCATAAAAAGCTTGGCGTAAAGGGTGAGGAAGAGGGTATAGGTAAAGGTGTATCTTATTGTTACACTTGCGATGCGCCTTTTTACAAAAATAAAAAAGTCATAGTGGTGGGTGGTGGAAATTCTGGATTTGAGGCCGCAGAGCAACTTGCAAATTACGCATCTTCTATAACAATAATTGAATATACTGATAGATTTAGAGCTGACGAATCCCTTCAAAACAAAGTTTTAAAAAATGAAAAGGTAAAAGCCCTAACAAACCATAGAGTGCTTGAGATATACGTAGATAAAAACATAGGCGTGACGGGTGTTAAATTAGAAGATATGAAAAACGGTAAAACATACGATTTTGAAACTGAAGGCGTTTTTGTAGAAATCGGCACAAAGCCAAACACCGAGCTTTTTGTAAACACTGGTATAAAGCTAAACAAATGGGGCGAGATAATCATAGACCAAAACAATAGGACGTCTTTGCTTGGGGCTTATGCAGCCGGAGATTGTACCAACATATTTGCAAAGCAGATAATAACCGCTGCCGGCGAAGGAGCGAAAGCTCTTCTTAGCATTTATCACGATATCATATATGGTGTAAGCTCGTCGGTATGAGCAAAGAAAGGCTACCTTTAAGCTTGTTGGCGCTTTACAAAGAAACCTTCATAAGCTCTGTTGGATGCTTAGAGGAGATAGGTAGAAAATTGGTAGCTTACAGCGAAAGGGAAAACAAGCATCTTTCTTTGCTAATTTTAGATATAGACAGGTTGAGAGACATAAATAAGAAGTTTGGCTATGAAAAAGGTAACGAAGTGCTTTTAACGTTGGCAGAAAGCATGGAAGAAAGTTTAAGAAAAAGCGATGTGGCTGGAAAATACGAAGGTGGTAGTTTTCTTGTTATACTACCAAATACAGATATATCAGGAGCGCTTAAAGTAGAAGAGAGGATAAGAAAAACTTTTAACAACAAGATAAGAGAAAAAGATTTTAAAGATGAAAACATTACGTTTAGCGT
>NZ_JBMFST010000063.1:0-5863 GCF_049967395.1 Hydrogenobaculum sp.
ATATCTTCTTTTGTAGCCAACTCTTTTCTAAGCTCATCTCTTAGCTCTAGCTTTCTTTTCTTGGTTTCTTCTACTACTTTGTCTTCCAAGTACTCTGTGGTGTCTTCCAATACTTCTACAATCTCTAAAGCTGTTTCTTTTCCAAATCTTTCTGCTAGCTTTTCATATAAAGATACTGGAATGCTTGTGCTCATGTTTTTTTCTCCATAAAAATAATATAACTCATTTGACCAAAAAGACTTATGCTTTTTTTCGCTTTAAAATGTTTCATGATTTTAACGAAAAATTAAAATCCATGTTATAATATTTCTTTGAGATGATTTTGCTTTCCGAGGTGGCTGATTATATAAGAAAGAAAAAATTCGTCGTTGCCTTGGTATGTGCATTTTCTTTTTTATTTGCCTCAAATGTAGCTATAGTCCATGAGCATAAAGATGATAAAATTCACGACGATTGTCCTATATGTATATTTAAAATATCTAACAATATAGAAAGCTCTGGCAAACCTCTTCCAAGCATTCCAAAAGCCGAGCTACCAAAACCTATATACATAAAACCCTTTTTCAAAACTTTTGTAATATCTGTAAAACCTCGCTCTCGCTCACCTCCTTTGGTTTAGGGTATTTGGCTTTTAACAAACTTTTAAACCCTAAACTTTTTAAAAGGAGGTATTTTATGAGAAAAGTTATTTTTGCATTAGGATGTTTGATAGCTCAAGCTTATGCTTTTGATTATCAAGGTGTAGTAAAAGATCCTCTTGGAAAGCCAGTAAAAGGCGTTTTGATAGAGGTTGTAAATAGTGATGGCAAAGTTCTTTATAAGACAGTTTCAAATAAAAACGGTAGTTTTCATATAAATACAAATCTCAAGATTTTTGCCATAAAAGCTGTGAAAAAGGGTTATAAACCTACTGTTAAGATAGTATCCTCAAAATCCCCAATAGATATTTCTATAGCCCCTAAGAAGTTGAAGCTGGAGTATGTTTATAAAAGATATGTTGAAACTCCAAGCCTTTCCAAGGGGATCTTAAGTCAAAGAATAACCAAAGACTTTATTAAAAAGCTACCCCTTGGTGCTTATCAAAGTGTAAACAATATAGTCCTTTATACATCCCCTGGCGTTGTTCAAGATACCTCTGGTCAAATACACGTAAGAGGAGACCATGCTAACATCCAATACAGGATAAACGGCTCTTACCTTCCGATAGATTTGGCTGGTTTTTCTTCTGTAGTACCCACAAGAGCCATAGAGTCTATAAACTTTATCACAGGTGTAGTCCCACCGGAATACGGTCTTCACACCGCTGGCATACTAAACATCACCACCAAACAAGGCTTTCAAAAAGGAGGTTCAGTTGGTGCTATATTTGGCACAGATGCCACAGCTGGAGCCCATTTTGACGATGAAAATACTTTAGGAAAATTTAGTTATTTTGTATCGGCCCAATATCTTCAAAACCACGACGGACTTCAAGCTCCCACAAAACATCCAATACACGATAGGTCCCAAACCCAAGATTACTTTGGATACTTTTCTTACCTTTTAAATCCTGAAAACAGGCTTTCTTTGGTGATAGGTTCTGTGTATGCTCAATATCAAATACCAGACCAAGATAACGCCAATGCCCTTTGTTCTTACGCATCGCCATCTGGAAGCTGTTATAATGCTACAATAAATGGCAACACATATACTCCTTCTAATTATCCGCCTACTTTTGTAAATGACAACCAGCATGAGGATTACAACTTTATTATAGGTGCTTTAGATGGAAATTATGGGGAAAATACGAAGTATCACTTTGACATATTTGGTACGTATTCAAAGATTCACTACATACCAGATTTAATAGGAGATCTCATATACACAGGCCAAGCCACAGATTCAAAGTATCAAGATGCCTCTGGTGGTGTACAAGCTGATATATCTCATAAGATAGCAAATCACGAGATAAAAACAGGGATATTTCTTCAAGATGAGAGGTCTATTGGTAATTTTATTACCTATGCATTCCCAGCAGATTCACAGTTAAATCAAACCTCTACCGTGCCAAACTCTTACGTTTATTCAAACGCAAAAACGGGTTATACGTTTAGCTATTATATACAAGACAACTGGCGCATACTTGAAAAACTAAGCTTTATATATGGACTTAGATTTGATTATATAGACCAATTTGTCAGGACAGACCAGCTTAGCCCAAGAGCATCGCTTGTTTATCACTATTCAAAGTCTACGGCTTTTCATATAAGCTACGGAAGATTTTTCACACCAGCCCCTATGCTATTGGTAACAAAAACAAACGCTTCAGTCCTTCAGGGGACTACAGCTGATAGTATAGCAGCCAGTGGATTATCACCAGACCAAATAGGCTATTTCGTACTTCCTCAAAGAAGCAGTTATTACGATGTAGGTTTGAGCCATAAGTTTCCTGACTCTACATCTTTGATGCTGGATGCTTACTTTGAAGAAATCCACGATGTTCTTGACGATGGACAGTTTGGAAACGCAAGGGTCTTGACACCTTTTAACTATAAACACGGCAAAGAATACGGCATAAATTTAAACCTGTCTAAGATGAAAAAACGCTACGGGGCTTATCTAAACTTTTCTTACTCTGTGGCAAGAGCAGAGGATGCTATAGACCAACAGTACAATTTTACCGAAGACCAACTTCAATATCTTCAAAACAACTACATATATATGGACCACGACCAAACTTATACGGCATCTTTTGGTGGATATTATAAGCCTTTTAAAGATATAACTGTTTATGCCGATAACATATATGGGTCTGGACTTGCATCCGGTGATTATCCACCAAACACTACTCATAGGCCTTCTTATTTCCAGACCAACGTTGGGATTACTAAGGATTTTTACACTAAAGCATTCGGTCATACCAGCTTGAACGTTTATGTGTTAAACTTATTTAACAACGTTTATGAGCTAAGGGACCAAGGTATAGGGGTTTTTGGACCCCAATACGCCCAAAGGCGTACTTTTTATGTAAGTATAGATAAGACATTTTAAAGGAGGCTGTTATGAGAAAGATTTTAATAGCTTTTGGTATCTTGGCTTTTGGTATAAGTATAAGCTTGGGAGACCCTATAAAGCGCATAATACACCAATACGCTTACAACACACAAAAAACCGATGTAATAGGTGAGTACATAAAAGAGAACGTGGCAGATGGCTACGTGAGCCCAGCTTCTTATACATATAAGACCTATAGACCTTCTTATTCTTACAAAGATGTAAACAGAAACTTCATAGAGAGATTGAAGGAAGTGGCTTTTCAATATCTTGGCATACCTTATAGGTTTGGTGGTAATTCAAGGTACGGTATGGATTGTTCGGCTTTTACTCAAGATGTATTTAGGCAACTTGGTATAAACTTGCCAAGGACTGCCAGAGAACAAGCAAGGCTTGGAAAACTGGTAAGGCATCATCTAAAACCCGGCGATTTGCTGTTTTTCTCCACATACGCTCCTTACCCATCTCATGTGGGTATATATATAGGAAATGGAAAGATGATAGAAGCCTCTTCTGTTTACGGAAGGGTTATAGTGGATGATGTGGCCAACGACCCATATCTTATAAAGCATTTTTTGTTTGCTAAAAGGATATTGCCCTAACTCTGTTTTGCATTAGCTTTTAAGGAGATAAATATGTTTAGTTTTGGTATAGCTGTTGTTGTTTTGATTTTCCTTGGTGTGTTAGCGCTTTCTATCATCATAGAAAGGGTTATAAATCTTTTTAGAAACGCAAGCATTCCAAAAGATGTTCACGATGCTCTTGAATCTTACGATTTTGACTTAAATAGTTTTTCTAAGCTTTTAGAATCAAAACCAACTTCCAATGTGTATGTAAAATTTTTTAAATCTATACTAAAAGCCTCAAACAAAACAAAAGATACGCCTATTTGGTGGATAGAATCTATAGCTCAGGACGAAGCTATGCATATCTCTTCGGAACTCTCAAGGGGTATGTGGCTTTTAGATACATCTATAACGGCTGCTCCTTTGATAGGCCTTCTTGGGACCGTAGTGGGTATGATAAAGGCCTTTGGTATTATAGGTATGAGTGGTATAGTGGCTCCTAAGGAAGTGACCGGAGGCGTGGCGGAAGCTCTTTTTTCTACAGCTATGGGGCTTTTAGTAGCTATAGTAGCTCTTTTTGGATACAACTATCTATCAAAAAGTATAGCCTTTACTTTAGATGAGTTAGAGCGTCTTGGTACCAAGCTTGTAGCTCACATAAAGATGATAAAAGGTGAAGTATGAAACTAAGAAGACCACGAGAACCCAAGAAAGCAAGGATTGTGATAATACCTCTTATAGATGTGATGTTTTTTCTTCTTGTTACTTTTATGCTTGCCTCTTTGTCTATGCAAAACCTAAACTCTATAAAAGTAAACCTTCCAAAGGGGCAAGCCTCTTCTTTTCCAAATGCCAACAAATTAATCACGATAAGCATATCAAAAGACCAAACTATATATGTGGATAAAACACCGGTGAGCTTGGATTCTTTGGAAGCTTATCTAAAAACGCACTTTAACCCCAACCAATATGTGATAATAGCATCTGATAAAGAAGCTCCAAGCGGTATAATGGTAAAAGCCATGTTAAAAGCCCAAAACGCTGGATTTTTTCATCTTCTCATAGCCTTGAAATCAAAATGAGTCTAAACAAAGATTATTTGATTTCTTTTTTCTTGTCTTTGGCTTTTTGGATAGGTATATTGTTTATTTTTAACCTTTCTTTACAAGCCCCAAAACCAAAAGAACCAACGATTTTGATACTAAAAGCCCCAAAACTAGTACAACCAAAAAAGCCAGTTATAAAAACCTCTGAAAAACCTATCCAAAAACCAATTCAAAAACTTTCAAAACCCTCTCAAAAACCTTTGAAAACTGTAAAAACTTCTCAAGAAAAACCTACATCTTCAACACCTTCAAAACCCACTACAGAAACACCAACTATCACTAAAAGCACCCAAACAAACCTACCGACCTTAAATCTTCCATCAAAAGCCCCTTCCAGCGCTCCCTCTTTGCCAAAGCCTTCTTCAAAACCTTCGAATAGTTCTGATTACTTTAAAAACGCCTATACTCCGCCAAAAGCCCTTTACAGTCCCAAACCACATATTCCTCAAGACCTTTTGCCAAATGTAAAAGAACTCACCTTAAAAGTAAGATTTTATATAACAAAAGATGGCTCAGCCAAAGCAAAGCTTCTTAATCCCACTCCAAACCCAAGCTTGAACGCTCTTCTTCAAAAGGAACTATCAAATTGGAAATTCTTCCCAGCCACAAGAGCTCAAAAACCTATAAACTCTACCCTTGACATGGAGATAAAAATTAAGATAGAATAAGACAAATTATTTACACCTTCTCCCACTCAAAACTAACTATATTCTTCTTCTCTTTGCTAAACTCTATCCCTATCAAATACACTTCCTTGCCTTTATACTTCTCATAATACCTTTTTTCCTTTATCTGTTTTAAAGCCTTATACTCTTCTTTATCTTCTACCACCTTAAACTCTAGGATATAAACCGCATCCTCTGACAAAATAGACAAGTCAATTCTTCCAACGTTGGTACTATCTTCAACCCTAATGTTTAACCCAGCACCGTTAAAAAGAGCATACACCACAGACGAATAAAAACCCTCGTATGAGGCTATGTCGTTGTTTCTATACCAATCATGGGGTATGCCTGCAAAGAACGTGTATATAGCATCTTTTAGTTTTTCTATATCTTTTGTCAATATAGCCCTTTTTATGCTTGTTTGGGTTTTGCTTACACGCACAGGCTCTTTGAATACATATATCAAAAATGAGCTGTTAAAGCTCTTTCTTAC
>NZ_JBMFST010000064.1:0-5786 GCF_049967395.1 Hydrogenobaculum sp.
CTATGTCTTTTCTTATAGCCTCCACCTTCTCTGGGTCCATCTCTTTTGTCTTTTAAATGTCCTGGTAAGTTTTCTTTTTCGTTCATAGGAAGATTATAACACTAGAGGATATAAAGAACTTTAAAGTTGTATCAAGGCTATGTTTTAGGCTTTATCCAAGAGCCTAAAGAAGAAATAGAAGATAGTTATACTAGGTTTTTTGACATTTACATACAGCAACTTACGGCCATAAACTTCATGAGGTTGGGGTAATGTTGTGATGCTGTGGTATAATTATAGCTGGGAAGGATATAAAATGGAAACGCTTCTTGTAAGTTTTATAGGAAAAGCTAGAGAGGATAAAACTGGTAGTAGGAAATATCAAAAAACAGCTTACAAGTTTCCCACTGGTGAGACTCATGAGAGTACATTTTTTGGAATGGCAGCTCTTAATTATCTTCTAAAATATGGTTATAAGCCAGATATGATGGTGATAGGTACCAAAGGTTCGACGTGGTCTGAGCTATTAGAAATCATTCCGGAAACCGAAGAGAGTTTAGCTTTGTATGAAGAAGCAGAAAAAGGGATAAATCCAAATGTAATAGAAAGGATAATAGAACTTTTTAAAGATTACATGGGATTAAATATATTTCCCATACTTTACGAAGAGGATCCGCCACCGCAAGATATTGTGGCAAAACATTTCTTAGAAAAAGCTTTAGATAAGCCTTACGAGAAGGTAATAATTGATATAACGCACTCCTATAGGTATATGCCATATATAATTCTTTTAGCCTCTATGATCTTGAGGCATTTAAACAATTCAAGCATAGAGATTTTGTATGGGTTTTTTGAAGGGGTCTCTGCTGGAAGTGAAAAGCCTGTGTTTAAGCTTGATATCTTAGAAGAGCTTATAGGCTTATCGGAAGCCCTATCTATTTTCCAACTGACTGGCAATTTTAGAGAGTATTTCTATCAAATCACAGATGAAAGAGATATACGGGAAAAAGCTAAGAAAGCTTATTTTAAAATAGAGACAAACGACCAACCAAGACAAGAACTAAGAGCCTTGTTATCTTCAAATGGAAAGTATGAGAAAATACACAATTATATTTTGGATACATTAAAAGCCTGGGACAAAGACAGCGTTGAAGATAGAATGTTTGAGAGGGCTAAATTTTTTGCCAGCAAGAGCCAGTATTTCAAAGCGATTGTTTTGATGTATGAGGCTATTATGCTAAAAATAGCTAAAAAGGCTGGGTATACCAATGTTATGAATTACAAAGAAAGAGAAGCAATATCGGAAAGGTTAAATGAAGCTTGTAGAAGCAAGTTAAAAGATGATAATTTTAAATATTTTTGTGATTATTTTAGGTTGTTTCAAAAAATAAGAAACAAGGTTGTTCATGGTACACAGATAGAAGGTGGACTAGCTGGTGAGGCAAACCATTATCTTAGTGGTGAAGAAAGTATTTTAGAGTTGTTTAAAAACATAGAAGAACTGTACAATAAGATAGACCACATCAACTTAAATAGATATCTAAACAATTGAATAGTTAAAACTTTTTACATTACACATGTTTTTGTTTAAAAGCTTATAAACGAAATAAACTTATGTAAATCAACTATCAATGGTATATAATCTTTGGTATAGTGATTGGTGAGGTTTTATATGATTTCTTTTCTTAGAAAGATTATCTCAAAAATATTTGAAACAGAACATTTAGATAAAATTAAAAGTAAAGAGTTTAAAAAAGGGGACATTGTGGTTGTAAATATCTTGAAATTTAGAGATGAGGCGGGATTTTTGCTAGCTTCATCAAATAAAAATGTAAGTCCCACAAAGTGCAGGCCGTTGATAATAGTGGATATCAAAGACTCGTTGGTGACTTTGGCAGCCTTTAGTACGTTTTTTTATCACGCTGATATACATCAGTTTGAAAAACGAAGGATAATAAAAATAGAAGACCTTGGATGCTCACTTTCTAATAACAGGAAGAAATGTTTTGGTTTGGATTTAAGGACAAAAGGAATATATCTTTTTAACAAAGAAACAAAAACCAAAAAGCTTAGAGTTTTCTTCAACATAGATATAATGACTTTGGAACATCTTAGAAAAGATGGGTACTTAGCAATATGTGGCAACTGTGAAGAAGGGATTTCTCATATTTTGAAAAAAATAAAAAATAGAGGAGATATTTTATGAGTGCTCACAAGGAAATCTATCTTTTCTTGCTTGAGGGTAATAAAAGAGGTTATATCATTATAAGAAATATTTTCACCAAACAGATAAATAAAAGCTTTTATTACAATCTAAAAGACAAAGAAGAGGACTTGTTTTCTGAGGTTGTTTTAAGGCTTTACGAGAAAAGAGAGCACATATTAAAAATATTTGAAGCAAAAGAAGAAGGCTTAGCCTCTTATGTAAGAACTATGATAAAAAATATACTTAAAGATGCTATTTTATCAATGTCAAAAAATCCCATAGATAACATATATATAGATAGTAGGTATGAAGATGAGGGTATTAAACCAGATGAAGAACGCTTCAGGGTTGAGGCTGTTGACGTGATTGCTAGGTTGGAGGCAAAGGAAGTTATGATGGAGTTTGAGAGTAATTTAAGAGAAGAGGATTTTAAGTTGCTTTGCTATATGTTGGAAAACAAAGATGATGAGAAAAATAAGATGGAGAAAACCCTATTTAAGGATATTTCTAAAGATGCTTTGTATAAAAGAGTGGAAAGACTAAAGAAAAAGCTTTCGCAGATTGTGCAAGAAAACAATTTTTCCGAAGAAGCCGTAGGGCTTTGTCTTCAATATATAGCTTATAAGAAGTGTAGAGAGGTTTTAAAATGAGAATCATAGAAGCAATTTTTCAGTCATACTTAGATGAAATAGAAAATAAACCTTATGAGGAGAATGATAATATAGATATTAATTTAACAGAAAAGGACGAAGAACTCATAGATATGTTTAAAAAGCCAGCAATTGTACCAAAACAAGATAGAATAACCGTAGATAAAGGCAATATATATCTCACCTTCAAAAATCATATACCCATCTATTACGTTGTATACGAAGTGTTTGAAGAGGGTATTTTCGAGGTTTTAAAAGCCACAACATGGATAGAACTAACAAATCATGAAGACTACATAATAAGTGTAAACGGTGAAACGCTCGCTATAGAGATTTGGAATAACTTTTATTTAAAAGAAGACGATATAAAAAACTCTGTTTTTATAGGGAAAATCTTAGAAGAGGATATGGAAATTATAAAGAGTTATAAAAGTGGCCTGTTAGAGGAACTGCCTTTAGAAAAAAGAGGTGTTTACTCTGTAAACCCTACCTCTTATCAGCAACTCTTTCACAAGAAAGAAAGTGAAATTGTAAGAGAATACAAATTCTTTATTTTTGAAGAAGATGAAAATTGGGACAATGTTATATCCGTAGATACTACAAAACACGATGATATAAAGTTTGCCCTTGCGGCTAGTGTTGAGAAAACTACCGCTAGAGGAGATGCTTTTGTACTTGAGAAAGATGTAGAAAACAAATTAATAGTAATGCATATTTTAGAAGAAGAGCTTTTAAACAAGAGTGTAGTTTTAAGGATTTTAGGAGAAGATTACAAGATAGAAGAACTTCCAGATACTATATACATACAACCAAGCGATGATGTAGAAAATATAGACTTGGAAGAGTTTGCTAAAAAAATATCTATAGAGGTAATCCAATGAGCTTCAAACGCCTTTATGAAAAAAACAGGCAAACAGCAATAAATTGTATACTGGATGGTTCTTTAAGATCTGAGGATATAGAAGAAATATACGATATTATAAAAGAACAAAAAGACGACGAGCTTTTTTACGCTTTTTACGAGTTCTTAAGAAAAAATCAAGACAATATAAACTATGATAAGCTAGAAGAGGCTACTGGCATCCCAAAAAGTATATTAGAGCACATTTTTTATGAAAAGCCTAAAATTGCTTATTTTCCAAGCATATCTTTGCAAGATGGTAGACTTTGCAAAGCAATAGTTTTTATATTTGATGATGGCATAGCCACCACAAGTCTACCACGCCCTACAAGTCTGCCACGGTCTACAACTCTACCGCATACTAACTCTCTTAATCACAAGGAAGGGGTTGAGGCTGTAAGAAAAATATTTAAAAAAAGATATCCCAACAAAGACTTCTTTGTAATGTTTGATAGCAATTTTAAAGGAAGCTCTTTTACGTTGGCGCTTTTAAGCGCTTTGTTTTTAAAAGAAGAGACTCTTAAGAAATTTGCATTTACAGGGGATGTAAAAGAAAGTGAAGATATTCTGAAAGTAAACTATTTAGACCAAAAGAAAAAGATAGCACAGGACGCTCAATTAAAGCTAATAACCTATGAAGATGTATCCAATGTTGAAGAGCTTTTATACTATCTTGGAGAGGGTCCTATAGATATACCTTTTATAAATATAAATAGAGGTCTTGATGAGGCTTTAAACTCTTTAGAAAAGCTTGAAAACGCTATGAAAGAACAGATAAAATTTTTCTCCTTAGAAAAACTATCAAAGTTTTTTAATATAGACAAAGAGGATTTGATACTTACCACAGAATCTTTGCCACCTGTTACCGAAGAAGAGTTAAGCAAAGAAAACCCTTGGATAAAAGCTGT
Organism: Hydrogenobaculum sp.; assembly: GCF_049967395.1. Lineage (NCBI taxonomy): Bacteria > Pseudomonadati > Aquificota > Aquificia > Aquificales > Aquificaceae > Hydrogenobaculum > Hydrogenobaculum sp. Next base: position 4,645 of record NZ_JBMFST010000064.1, read on the forward strand.
TTTAGAGTTTGAAAGCAAGTTAAAAAATATATACGATAAAGTAGGCTCTAGAAAGAGGGTAATCCATTTTGTAGGATCTATCTCTTCGCTGGTTTTTGGGCTTGGAGTAAAGTTTGGCTCAAGAAAACCGGTGGTTGTGTACCATTATCAAGCAGACACTTATAATATGGTCCTTGATCTATCAGATGAGGATAAACTAAGAAGGATAAAGCATATTAAGGAAAATTTAGAGCTTTTAAAATTAGAAAATATAAAGAGTGCAAACCAAGAAGAGGTAGGCGTTGTAATATACTTTGCAAGCCATAGCCCTTTGGGTGATGTATTGAGATTTTCAGAAAATAAAAACTTAGACATATTCTTAATAGAGGCAAAAGACCTAAAAGGAAACATTCCAATACCAAAAAAGAATGAAGAAAACTTTTTTACCTTGTTAAACTTGTGGTCTGAGATAGTAAGAGAGATATACAGCGCTTTAAACATGCTAAAAGATAGATATAAAAAACTTCATATATTTTTAAGCGTTCCAGTCCCAATTGCTTTTTGTCTGGGAATGGCTGTGGGGCATTTCATGAACGCCACCATTTACAATTACAACACTAAAAGCCAAGATACGCCTTATTATCCAGTGTTTGACACCTTTGATGAAAGATTAAAAAGCCACTTTTAGGGAGGATTCATGAAAAAGCTTAACTTTATCATTAGCTTAGTTTTATTATCCACTATTATGGCAAAAGCTCAAACATCTTCTCAAGAAAAGATAATTAGATGTATAAACCACATATACAATAACCCATTTTTGCAAAATACATATAAAACAAAAAAAGATTATATAGCATCTCTTGGGCTTGGTAGTGGATATTATCTACTTGTAGATGCTAGCAATCTAACGCCTTTAGATATATGCTATATTGAGCGTGACTTAAAAAAGCTTGGTTATCATCCGCTTTACGAAAAGCCAATAAACAATATAATCGTTGGTATATTTGATAAAAAATCAAACGCTAAAGCCTTGCAACATCTATTTGGTAAGCAAAACGCAAAAATCTTATACATCCACACCAACACAAAGCTAGCTAATTTTTCAGACAACGCTCAAGCTAATGAGGTCTTAAAACAGTTAGAAAAGATAAAACACCTTGCCG
>NZ_JBMFST010000065.1:0-5755 GCF_049967395.1 Hydrogenobaculum sp.
AAAAAATTGGTAGATACTGGGATAAGGATGTGGAAATAGATATAATGGCTATAAAAGATGACCAAGCACTTATAGGAGAATGTAAATATTGGAATAAACCGGTGGGGATAGAAGTTTTAAATGACCTTAAGCAAAAATCTAATTATTTAAAAAGCTATAAAATAAAATACTATGCGCTGTTTTCAAAGTCTGGCTTTGCCGATAATCTGAGAGATTTGGCCAAAAAGGATGAAAGTATAATTCTCATAGATTTGAAAGAGAGCACTCTTTGAAGCCTTAATAAAAATATCCTATTGATATGTAATATTTTATAGAGGAGTTTATGTTTGGTATCTTTGTGATGGGTTTTGCTACGTCAAATCTTACAGGGCCCACTGGCGTATATACGAATACGCCGACACCAACATCTTGTTTTATGTTTTTTGTAATGCCAGATATGTTGTTTGATACATTGCCCGTATCTGTGAAGAGCGCTAAGTTGAAAGGACTTTTAATGGGGAAATCTATCTCGTTTCTTAAAAACCCGTAATATTTTCCGCCTTCTGGAGAACCTATATCTTCAAAGTTATAACCCATCATGTCTTTAAGACCGCCCAAGAAAAATCTTTGATATATAAGACCGTCGTTTTCTGCTCCAAATCCAAATTTAAAACTATAAAATATTTTATCTATTATATGTATAAGATAGTATGTGTTTATATTAAAACTGTTGTAGCCAGTTTGTAGGCTTTTGGTAAAATTAACGTTGTCATAGCCTATTTTTGTAGGGTTTATGGATTTGTTTTTGTAGTCTCTTGTCAAGCTAAAGCTAACAGTCTCTTGGTTTGAATATCCGTTGTCTTGTATAGGTGCATTGTAAACGTAGTCTCTTGTCTTGGAATAACCTATGCTAAAGGTATAATAATTTCCTATTCTTCTTCCTATATCAAGGTTTATGCCTTTTGATACAAAGTAATAGCTGTTGTGTATCTCAAAATCTCTTTGATAAAAGATATCTCCCAAATAATTTTTGGAAAATAAAAATTTGTCAGATATGCCAAGTTTGTAAGTGGTGTTTAAACTGGATATATTGTAGTTGAATATCGCCATTGCCGGTGTGCCAAATAGATCCGCCCACATTAAAGAGCTGTCTAACACCAACCTTTGCTCTGTGTTGTATCCGGCTTTTATTCTAAAAAAACCTCTTTTGCCTTCTTGAAGTTCTATAAGCCTATCAACCCTCTTTTGCTTTTTATTTAAAAATGTTTCCAAGTTGACCGCATCAAATATTGAACTTTCTTGTAAATTTTTTATCGCTCTTCTTTCGTCCTCTAAAGAGTAATACTTTGGTAGTGCTGCCATGTATTGTATACTATGTTCTAGTGTGTGGTTGTAGCCATATATTACCGTGTTGCCGTTTTCGTACCTTTTGCCTAAGTTTATATTAAATGTATAAATGTATTTGTAATAGTGCTTACCAATAATTTTTAAATGCGCAACTGGTTTTACTTTTACGTCAAAATATCCGTATTTCTTAGCGGTTAATATGCTATCCTTGTAAAGATCTTCTATATCTTTTGCGTTGTATTCTCTTGGGGTTTTATAGCTTTTAAAAATATCCAAAATATGTTTGTTTTTTGTGCCTTTTACAACAATGCGTGATAGTATAATCTTATAACCTTTGTTTATACTTATATTTATGTTCGTTTGATAGTTAGGCAACTTCTCTACGTTGTATTTGTAGGAAAATCCATATATGTATCCTTCTTTTTCAAGTTTTTTGTGATATTGATTTATCAGCTTTTTCAACGCTAACATATTTAAATATTTATCTTTGTATCTTTTTTTAATAAAAGCCTCTAAACGTTTGCAGTTAGAAGATATGTTGTTTATGCTGTATCTGTTGCCCTCTTTTATGTAAAATGTTGCTTTTGTGTACTCTTTGTTTACTTTATATTGGACTTTTGCATCAAGATATCCCATATCTTTGTAAAATCTTAAAATATTTTCTTTTGCTTGTTGGAGTGTAAATATATCTATTTCGCTTATGTTTGCTATCTTTTTTAAGATCTTATTACTAAAAGCTTTGTTGCCTTCAAAAGAAACGCTGTTTAAAGGTCTTTGATAGGCTTTGTAATAAACATCTACTACGCCACCTTCTCCAAGGGCTGCTTTCGTGAAAGGTATTGGATAGTTTAAAAATTTTGAAATATCGTTTATGAAAACCCCTACTATGTGAAATATGTTATGTTTTATATTCTGCGTCCCAAATATAGCTTTAAAGGGTCTTTTTGTAATCAATGTCTTCATTTTTTCTTGATACACAAAAACCCTTGAGTTTTTACCGAAGTGTTTTCTTACTATGTTGTATATTTTGTTTAGGTTTTTGATGTTTGCTATATCACCTATTGGAAGAGCATCGTTTTTGAATTTTTTTCCATTTACAAAAACATCCTTTATAAAATAGAGATCCCCTTCTTTTATATTGACGTATACGTTTAAATATCCGTCTTTGCTTTCTGTTATTTTATCTTCTACTTTTGCTTTCAGAAAACCGTTGTCTTTGTAAAACTCCTCTAGGAAATCTTTTATGAGCTTTTCTTTTTGTTCAACAGATACTTTTACAGGTGTGCCGGGTCTTATATTTGCTATTGGTATGAGGTCTACAGCGTGGTAAAACGTGTTTCCTGTTATTTTTACGTGTTTTATTATAGGATATCTTTCTATATATACAATAGGCTTATCTTCTTTAAAGCCCAACACTTTTACATCTTTTACATAATCTATATTTTTGATAATGCCTATCATCCTTTTGAGATTTTCTTTTGTAATGACTTTTGAAAAGTTGTTTTTTGCCAAAGGATAATTTGATTTTATTATAGCGTCTCCAAAAGCTTTGTTTATAAAAAGTAAAATAACTATTAAGACTAATTTTTTCATCCTTTTAATTATAATAAAAACTCAAGATTCTAAATATTTTAAAACATTTTTAAAATAATCTGGCATATCTATCTCAAATTCCATTGGTTTTTGGCTTTTAGGATGAAGAAAGCTAAGCTTGTAAGCCACTAGCAGAAACCTTTCACCTATTATTTCTTGGAGCGTTTTATCAAAGTAGGAGTGCTTATAACCATAAAGGGTATCCCCTATTATAGGATGTCCTATGTAAGACATATGGACTCTTATCTGATGGGTTCTTCCGGTGTATATTTTTATGTCTAGAAGACTAGCGTTTTTTAAAGGTTTTTCTAAATAGTATTTTGTGATGCTTTCCTTTCCTTCTGGTGCCACTTCAAATTTTAACCTATTGGTAGGATGTCTTCTTATGAGTGTTTCTATGGTTTGTTCTTTAAACCTTGGTATACCGTATACTATGGCTTTGTATCTTTTATCTATTTCTCTATTTTTAAACATAGAGGACAACATTTGGTGGCTGGTATCGTTTTTGGCTATTACCATAATACCATGGGTATATCTGTCTAATCTGTGGACTATCCCCGGTCTTTCTACTCCACCAATGACAGATAGATTTCCAAACTTAGAAAGAAGAGCGTTGACCAGGGTGTTTTCATCGTGTCCTGGGCCTGTATGAGAAGGCATACCAGAGGGTTTTACCACCACTGCTAAATCTTTATCTTCATAGAGTATTTCTATAGGTATATCTTGGGCTTTTACATCTAATTTTTTTGGTGGTGGTATTTCAAACTCTAGTATATCGTTTTCAAAGACTTTTTTTGAGCTTTTAAAAACCTTTTCACCGTTTATTAAAACACCGTTTTCTCTTATTATCTTTTTTATATACTCCCTTGAGATGTCTGGGTATATTTTTGATATTAAAAGGTCGATGCGCTCGTTTGCTATATCAGGGGTTATCTTTATCTGTGGCATCTTTTTTAATAAGTATTTTTACCTCGGTTGGTTCTTCTTCTAGTTTGAGAGCTTTTATAAAACCAATTATGGTGCTTTCTAAAGCCTTTGATGGGAAGTCTTTTAACGTGATGGTTTTGCCGTTTATCTTTAGTTCTATCATGTTATCTCTTCTTTTTTGGCAGCTATGCTAAGAAGCTGAAGCTGTTCTTTTAAAATGTTTAAAGATTGTATAGTCATGAAAAATCCGTGTTCTACATTTAAAATAGCTTTTGCAAAGTTTGGGCTTTCGTCTTCTAAAAGTCTTAATTCTCTAAAAAGCCTATAAAACTCGTCAATTTCTGTACCGCATTCCAATAGCTTTTTTAAAACTTCTTTTGATAGTTCTACGGCTTTTGGTTTGGTATTCATGCTTTTGTTTGATTTGCCACGGATTCTATGGCTTTCTTTAATGTTTCTTCGTCAGCTAAGTATCTTTTGCTTTTTATGTTCAAATTATCATCTAATACATAAACAAGCGGTATGCCGGTGGGTATGTTTAGCTTTACTATATCTTGTTCTGATATATCTTCTAAATACTTTACTATGGCTCTAAGGGAGTTTCCGTGAGCAGCTATCAATACGCATCCCCTTTGAAAAAGAGCTGGTGCTATAAAATCTTGAAAGTACGGAAGCGTTCTTATAAGTGTATCTTTCAAAGATTCCGATGATGGTAAATCTTGACATCTTATATGTTTATACCTTGGGTCGTTGCAGGGATGGTTTGGGTCATCTTTAGAAAGGGGTGGCGGTGGAATATCGTAGCTTCTTCTCCATATATTTACTTGCTCTTCTCCGTGGATTTTTACCATTTCTTTTTTGTTTAGACCTTGAAGCGCTCCGTAGTGTCTTTCGTTTAGTCTCCAGCTTTTAAAAACATCTATGTAATGAAGGTTCATTGTATCAAGAGCTATGTTTAGTGTATTTATGGCTCTTCTAAGGTAAGATGTAAAAGCAGCTTTTGGCAGCACGCCAGCTTCTAACATCGCCTGTCCAGCTTTTTTAGCTTCTTCTTTTCCTTGCTCACTCAAATCCACATCTATCCAGCCGGTAAACTTATTTTCTAGATTCCAAAGGCTCTGCCCATGTCTTAAAAGCACCAACGTGTACATGTTAATATTATACTATGCTTTGGCGTGTGAGAATTAGAGTTTAATTGATTGTTAATGTATATTATGAAAGTTTAGTTTATGATTCCATACAATTATAGTATAATGGTTCAGCTTTATTGTTTTTGAAGGTTTACCAAAAAATGATGTCGCTTTCTTCATAAAATCCTCTGGTTTTAAATGCCACCATGGGTTGGTTTTATTTGGGATTACTATGAAATATTTACTATGATTAGGTACTTTATCTATATTAAAGAAGTAAGAACTTGAATAATCAGTAGGATAAAAAGAATCTGTCATTCCGGCAACGACTATTTTGTAGTTAGTTAAAACTCCAAAGGAATTAGACTGTACACCAAATTTATCACCATATCCAAAATGTAAGTTATTTGCCTCTAATACTGAAATTAGATGCTCGATGCCTAATCTTTTGGGTTTAAAATGTATATTTGCCCATATTTTATAATTATATGAGCCGATAAAGATGTAGCATAAAATATAAATTATAGAAATAGCTTTAACCTTATTGGTTAATCTAATTTTAGAAAATAAAAACATCAAGATTATAATTAGATTATAAAATAAATTTGGCAAAAATCTAGAAGCCCAGTTTCCTCCAGGATAAGTTGACAAAAGAAAAGCTAGAGATGAAGTTGCTGTTGATAGACTAAAAAAATATAATAAAAACTTTCCATAAATATTCATATCGTTCATGCCTAGCCCTAACTTCTTGTAATACTCTACTAAAGTTTCGTTTATTT